>JAPLFE010000110.1 GCA_026390855.1 Chlorobiales bacterium
ACATGATACACCAAGAGTCCATTCCATCGTTGCTTGGTCTTGGATTATGAATTCATTATTGTATTAGAAATGGAATTACAGGGTGTCACAATGCTGCACAGCTTTTACGATACCGAAAGCGCCGCGTTACTCTACGACTGCAATTCTGCAAGTCCTGCAGGTGTCATTCGCACTGCTGAGTTTTTGACGGTGTCCGACAACAAGATTTCTGCAATCCGTCTGGTATTTGATGCCTCTGAATTGCGATAATTAATCCCAGAAAATTAATGCCAGCATAAGAGAGAGTGTCAGTATTGCATTCCTGACCAGCTTGGCTTAGCGAAAAGCTACAGCAGCGATCGGAACAATCTGGTCATCGTCACCATGAAGGATCAATGTCGGAACGTCGAACTCTAAGGTTTTCAGTGAAATCCGTCTTGGAGAACGCCTTGGTACAGCCGTAGGCGTTTTTGTGACCGGGCCTGTATTCCCTTGGAGCTAGAATGGGTCGATCATGTCCTGTGAGGCCGTGGCGCCTTCTCTGTTAGCCCCAAAGAACGGGCCCCCGCCCCCGCTGCCTGCGAAATCCTTGTAGAACTGTGACCGAGTCAGCTGGCTGCATTGAGGCGAATCTGGTCAAACACCTCTATCGGCAATCCATCGGAATTATCTGCTGTTTTTTGCTTAACATGGCTTAAAAGTCAGGATCAGACTCTCGGTGGGTAATGAAGATTTCGACAAATGTACTTGTGTTTCAAGATTTTGCTGGGAAATTGAATGACTCCCTCCCAGAAATCTGGACAAGGTAATGGCTGTCGGATAATTGAGATTTTCGATTCGATCATTTATTCCAACAAACCCTGACTAATGAAAATCTTGAACATTTAAACCCGGCATTCATAAATGTTATTCTTTTATCCTTGGTTCTGATCGAAAGTGTATGATAAAAAATGGGGCGCAGGATATTGTTTGCACAACCACCCGCACCCCAAATCATGCCGCACTCTAAAATTCAGCCCCTTAAGGCATCATTTTGAGAACCATGAGTCGTCGGCAGTCTTCTCCCATTTGTCAACCATTTTTTCAGCATCTTCTTTAGCAATGCCATACCGCTCCTGGATTTTGCCGAGAAATTGTTCTCGTTTCCCTGCGACAACATCAAAATCATCATCAGTAAGCTTTCCCCACTGCACCTGTACTCTACCCTTGAGTTGTTTCCAGTTCCCTTCAATCTGATCCCAGTTAATCATGAGCATCTCCTGTTTTGGTTCATAAAACTCATCTTCTCTTCTACAAAATATTACAACCTCACATGACATTTCCAGTATTCAAAAAAATCAACAGCTTACTTTTTAGGAGTAAACACTGATAATACCCCCTGCAACACCTGACTAACTGTCGATAAAACGTTACCCGCAAGGTTTATCGAAGTTGTTCCAACAAAAACAACAACGTTTACTGACGAGATGATTCCAATTTTCACCAGCTCAAATTGATAGTGGGCAAGTTTACCAATGGTTTCCGGCAAAGTGTGGAGGTCACCTTGATACTCATTAATTGATACGTTTGACATGGGTGTTATTGTTTTGATTTATTAAAGGTCAACATACCAATCTCACGGTCTTTAGCCTGAATATGGTAGCCTGTTACCTGATGCGTTCTGCGTAAATGGGGATCCCATGCTTTCTCACCGACTCAAAGAGTTCTCCATTGTTAATCAAACACAAACGCAATACCGAGAGTGTTTGCCAATATCACTTCCTCCAGTAATCATCATGCTCTTCAGCACTCAAACAGATGCGCTTAAAATTCATATATAATTTATATATAAAAAAATCATATTCTAACATTTTTTTCTCCGCCACTCCACGATATCATCCAATCAGTGTAATCAATTCCGGATCTATTTATTATATATGGAGATAAGGCAGGTGTTTTTTCTATCCTGAGAGGAGATAATCTTTATTATGAGTTGAAAGCTTAAATAATTACTGATGAATATGCATAGTAATTGTATATTTTATTGTATCTAATCAACAATGGTAGTTTGTTTTATGGGGCGATGTTCTTTTCCACTTTTTGCGGGATCGGGAAACCGTTTGGGTAAAACCGCCACCCATCTGCATCATCTCTTCCTCTATTTCGATGAGGAGAGCTTACCCCGTAGATCCTGAACCTGATAGCAGAGATCGACGAGTTCAAGGGTACTTGGGTTTCAGGATTTTGCTGGAAAATTGAATAATTGTTACAAACCGAGCTTCCTATGGATACGCTTTTTCTTGCACGAACCCAATTTACTCTGACGGCACTCTTTCACTTCTTTTTTGTCCCCCTCACTATTGGGCTTTCGATTTTTACTGCGATTCTTGAAACCGCTTATGTGAGAACCGGAAGCGAAAAGTATAAACAGCTGACTAAATTCTGGGGCAATCTCTTTCTGATCAATTTCGCAGTTGGTGTTGTTTCCGGTATTGTGATGGAGTTCCAGTTCGGCATGAACTGGTCGAAGTATTCCTTGTTTGTCGGCGATATTTTCGGTGTACCATTGGCAATTGAAGCTCTGCTTGCTTTCTTTATTGAATCAACATTCCTTGGCATCTGGGTATTCGGCTGGAGCATACTTCCAAAAACACTTCATGTGGCAGCAATCTGGATAGTCGCCGCCGGATCGTGGCTTTCTGCCCTCTGGATTCTTGTAGCCAACTCTTTTATGCAGTCTCCGGTAGGGTACAAAATGGCTGCTGACGGCTCACGGGCAGAAATGACCGATTTTTCTGCATTACTTTTCAATCCATATGTCTGGAAACAGTTTCCACATGTACTCGCAGCAGGAATCGTCACATGCGGATTTCTTGTCATAGCCATCAGTTCTTGGCATCTGATCAGACAGACCAAAAATTGCGAAGCATTTGCTCTCTCCATGAAATTCGGCACCATTTATGCTTTTATCGGCACCATTCTCGTAATTCTAGCCGGCCATGCTCAAGCACAGAATCTGATCAAAACACAGCCCATGAAAATCGCCGCAGCTGAGGCACTGTGGGAATCGAAAAATCCGGCCAGTTTTTCGCTGTTCACTATTGGTGATGAAAAAAAACTTAAAGACGTTTTTTCGATACGCATTCCAGGCATGCTTTCATTTCTGGCGTATAACTCCTTTACAGGAAAAGTGATGGGGATCAAAGAGCTGCAGATAGAGTATGAAAAGAAATATGGTTCCGGTAATTACATACCATCCATTGTTACTGCTTACTGGAGTTTCAGGTTTATGGTCGGGGCAGGAGGCTTTATGTTTCTGGTCTCTCTTTTAGCCCTCGTCAAAGTGCTCAAGGGTAACTATACCTACTCTCCATGGCTCGGCACAATTTTTTTCTGGTCATTTCTCCTGCCCTACATAGCAAACTCTGCAGGCTGGATTCTTGCTGAAATGGGTCGTCAACCTTGGATAGTCTTCGGTTTGCTGAAAACCGAAGATTCAGTTTCTCCGGCATCGGTAGTCGGTACCGGCGAACTCCTGATTTCAATTATTACATTTACCCTGATCTATATCCTGCTTATGCTGGCAGATTTGTTTCTGCTGAAAAAGCATGCAAAAGCCGGCCTTTTAACTGCCGAATAAACAGGAAAGGAGAACAACATGAATGTCCAGACTATCTGGTTTATCCTGATAACCGTCCTTTTTATCGGTTTTTTCCTGCTGGAAGGCTTTGATTTCGGAGTTGGAGTTTTGCTCCCGTTCATAAGCAGCGAGGATCGTGAACGCAGGACTGTAATCAAAACCATCGGCCCTTTCTGGGATGGCAATGAAGTTTGGTTTATTACCGCAGGAGGTGCTCTGTTTGCAGCATTTCCAGTATGGTATGCAACCCTTTTTAGTGGATTTTATCTAGTATTTCTACTGTTGCTCGTTGCAATGATTATAAGAGGAGTGGCCTTTGAGTTTCGCAGTAAGCACGATAATCCGCAATGGCGCAATTTCTGGGACTGGAGCATTTTCTGGGGAAGCATCATTCCAGCAATTCTCTGGGGTGTGGCCTTCTCAAATTTTATAAGAGGGGTTCCTATTGATAAAAACCTGAACTATGCAGGGGGATTCTTTAATCTTCTTAACCCATACGCCCTTGTTTGCGGGCTAACCTCGCTCTCCATCTTCACCCTTCACGGAGCAATTTTTCTTAGCCTGAAAACTACCGGTAACCTTCGGGAAAAAGCTCTGACTTATGCGAAAACAGTCTGGGGGCCCGCAACACTGTTGTGCTTTATTTTTATGCTCTATACTGTCAGTGAAACAGATCTGTACCAGAAGCTCGGCACTAATCCTGGGGTCGTCTCTGTATTCAGTGTTCTGTCTCTGCTATCGGTTATTTTTCTCCTTAAAAAAAGAGCGTGCGGTTGGGCGTTTACTATGACGGGTATGGCAATTGCTTTCTCAACAATGACCATCTTTATGGGTCTCTATCCGAGGGTGCTCATTTCAAGTCTGAACCCACAGTGGAGTCTGACCATCTATAACGCCTCATCTTCGAACTATACGCTCGGCATCATGTCAATCGTTGCCCTTATCTTTATCCCATTAGTTCTTCTCTATCAGGGCTGGAGCTACTGGGTTTTCCGTAAGCGTATCTCAACCGATTCTGAACTCGACTATTAAGGATAACTCTCGTATGCACAGTAAAAGAAAAGTCTCTGTTTGAAATCTGATCCCTGTGACCTTCGGCCTTAAAACTGGACAGTTCTGAATTTTTTTAGTTTCTTAACGTACGCTGTAAGCCTTTTCCTGAAGCGCCTCCAAATTCAGATCAAGCATCATGCACAAGCCGTTAAGTTGGCTCAAGTGAGTAAGCCGTCTAGAGCTGATCGAGAAAGAGCGCAACTGCTACGAGCAACAGGCAGAGCAGATGGGTAACGAACGCGATACCGCACGAGAAGATGCTGCAATGTTGCGTGGTCTTGTAGTGGGATTATAAGTCCATACGCCGAAGATGAGGGCAACCGTTCTAAAATTTCTGCACAAAAGGCAAGAGCATGCTGGATGGAGATGTTGGTGATGATTGATGTATGACGAAATTTTTTGACTCGGGTCAGGCAGAAATTTGATTTCAAATACAGCACCTTATTCAGCGATGTCTATGTGATAATGAGGGGAAAGATGTGAATGGAATCGGTGTCCAAGCGCTATATTAAATGCAGGTAACTTTTTATTTTACAATAGCTTCATTTACATAATGATTGTTATACAACAAATAAATTGGCGAAGTTCGATTGAAAGGATAACGTATCCGAAATGAGTAAAAAAACAAGTTTAGAGAGCATCTTGGTAATCATTCCTTACATAGTTAGTCCAACAGGCCGCTAGATTCTGTTTATTTACAGTTAGATGTTAACTATTCTATTCAAAAGGGAGCAAGATCAGGTTTACCTGCTGATCTCATTTTTAAGGAAGAGTTTTTCCCATCGCCATTCAGCATATTATCACGCATAGCCAACCGCCACTCTTCATTCATGCGTATATCATTCGCCACGCTTTGTGTATCACGCCCATAGTGAAAAGCTGACAGCTGCTGAATACACTCTCCGATCTCGGAATTATAAGGTTGTGGATGAAGAATGGTCTGAAGGGTAAAAGGGGGAACCGGTTGTCCGTTGTGCTGTAAAAGTGCCACTCCTGTCCAGTTTGGAAGCCTTTGCAGGTCAGTTTTTGAAAAAACCGGTTCTGTCATCTTCTCAAATAATTCTGCATCATCAATCCCTGATCGAAAGATCACTGTTGAGCCCACATTGCCTTGCAGTGCATCAGCTATATCTGATGGTAACTGGGTGCGAAACTGGTTTGCAAGAACCAAGTTGAGCCTAAACTTTCGAGCTTCAGACAAAAGTGTTGAAAAGTTTGTTGTTGCCAGGTTATGGAACTCATCAACATAGAGATAAAAGTCGCGTCTTTGATTTTGCGGCATCTTAACCCTACGCATTGCGGCAAGCTGTAACTTACTAACAATAAGCATCCCAAGAAATCTTGAGTTTATCTCTCCGACCGCTCCCTTAGCCAGATTGACTATCAAAATCTTGCCTTTGTCAATGATCTCGTCAAAATCAATTGTGGTTGTATCTTGGCAAATAATATTGCGTACCATCGGATCACCAAGAAAATTGTCAAATTTTGAAATGATATACCATGCAAATGGAACGTCATTCCCTTTCTTAAAGGAATCGAAATTGTTTGCCTTGTGATAAGCCTGTAAAATAGGATCGTTGGCCGCCTGAGTAATATCGAATGACTTATAATAGTCTGGTACTGAAAAAAATCTGTAGAGATCAAGCAAAGTAACGGGCTCGTTGTCACACATCACATAAAGCAGACCCATACGAAGGTTATGATAAAAAATAGGACCGGTCACCGTCGACTTGTACTTATCATCAAAAAGACGTTCCATCATGCTAATGATTTCCTGAACAACAAAGAGTTTTTCCCGCTCGTTCCTGTATTCAAGCATGTTTATTCCAATAGGGCGTTCGTCCATTGCCGGGTTAAGATAGACGACATCTTCGGCTCGCTCAATTGGGATTTTATTCAAAACACTATCAGCCAGATCCCCATGAGGGTCTATAAGGCAAACCCCTTCACCTTGCAGAATATCATCAAGAACCATCTGTTCCATCATCGTCGTCTTTCCTACTCCAGTTTGACCAACAACATACATATGATGCCGACGATCTTCTCTGCTGAGCTTAACCTTATGACGACTGCCTGAGATTGAGACGTTCTCTCCTATAACTCGACCGATTTCAGTTGCAACAGTGTTAGGAACTGTTGATGCGATATTGCGATACTGATGCATATTGACACCAGGAAAACTCCTGTCACTCATAACAAAAGGGAGGTGAAATACCCCAACGGCACTCTGAGGAGTCATGAGATAACCCAATCGCTTATAAGGTTCTTGTGCCTTGCCCGAAAGCGCTTGAGTAACATTCATATAGCTGACAACCTGAGATAACTTTACATCCCTAGGCATCGGAAGCCAATCATATCCTCCTTGAGTTGAATCAAAATGTTCCAACTTGAGTCCTGAGTCTCCCGGATTCCTTGTAAGCGTTGAGCCGAGATGTTCAATCAAACCCTGCGAGAGCGGTTTATCGCTGTAAATCTCAGAATAGACCTCAAAAGTTTTATCCTGACAGGCAGTAACCCGCCTGGAAATATTGCTGATAAGCGTGTTAAGCTTGTCAAGAAAAAGATTTCGATCGTAAGAATATGAGTCTACACGATTTTTGATTGCATAGAGCCTTGCAGACTCAGATTCCAGATAAGATTTCTCTTCTGCAGAAAAAAGTGAGGGTCGCAAAACAAGACGGACCATTACGGCATTTCTGTACTGGAGAAGACGCCGGCAGAGGACATCCCAACCTTGAATATTAGGATTGTAGGAAAAGGTCGTATAATAGGTCTTATCACTGTCATCAAGCAATGGTACCGAACCAGAAAGAGAATCTTCAGAGTTCATAAAACCGACAGTCTGTGCTCGATCAATTTTATCTATAGGGGCTGAGATATCAACGAACCCTGCTCGACACCCAACTTCAGCACCGTCTGCAATAACAAATGGCAGCAGCAATTTTTCGAGATCATGTTCAGACGAAACAAACTCCCACATGACTTCAGGCTGGATTGCCCGAATGGATTCAAGAAATTCTACCGCCTGAAGTTGCGCTGCAGAGGTGCATGAGGCTAAAGAGGAATTGGAAAGCTTACATAATAAAGCAATGGTAACCTTAGGTTGACTCTCATGAGAAGGTATCGAAATAAAACGTAGCTCTATAGTGGACCCGGATTTTTAGACACTGGATTAAGTTGGTAACTTGCCCAAAACCGGAGCAGGTTATGAGTGAAAAGAAACGGAAAAGTTTCAGTAGTGAATTCAAAGCCAAGGTCGCACTTGAGGCGATCCAAGGCATT
>JAPLFE010000128.1 GCA_026390855.1 Chlorobiales bacterium
ATACTACTCGCCGATATTTTGATGGGCAGACAAAATGGTACAATAGAACCGATACATTATGACTTTTGTGTATGTAATCACTCAATTTGACATTTATTTACGAAGCAGAGCTTCGGGGAATTGACCCTTAGAGATTAAACAGCAAAAAAAGATTGAATGTGATCTTGTGTTAGCGACCTATTAAGGGCTTCAATGATAGTTTGAAAACCAGAATTCGCGTGGAGACCTGCAAATTTCAGTTTGATCCTCTTAACATTATAGCCAAAAGGAAGAAAAAGGTCTGATGGATAGAGAAATGCTTCTATGAAGCATTAACAGAGAGGAATGATGCTTGAGTGTAAATTCTGAATTTGTGGTATTCTTCAATAGAACCCCCTCTATGATGAGGTACTCAGATACAAAAAACCAGATAACGTTGATTCTGGTTTGAAAAAAGGAGATTGCCTCTTACTGTAAACCGGCCCACAAGCTATAACATTGGAGCAAAGGGCCGGTTCTTTCTGTTAGAGAGAGTCCTGGATAATCTTTTCTTTTTCGGCAAAAAGTTTTGATCCGAGAAACTGCCTGTTCATACGAGCAATATTGGATACTGAAATGCCTTTGGGGCATTCAGCTTCGCAGGCATAAGTATTGCTGCAGTTGCCAAAACCAAGTTCATCCATACACGAAACCATCTTCTGAACCCGTTTTGCTGCCTCTACCTGTCCTTGGGGCAGCAGGGCGAGATGTGATACTTTTGCCCCGATAAAAAGCATGGCAGCAGCATTGGAACAGGATGCCACACAGGCACCACAGCCAATGCAGCATGCTGCGTCAAATGCAGCATCCGATTTCTCTTTAGGCACTGGAATGGTATTGGCATCCGGAACCCCGCCAGTATTAACCGAAACATATCCCCCTGCTTGAATGATTTTGTCGAATGCACTTCGATCAACTATCAGGTCCCTGATAACGGGAAAAGCCTTTGCCCTCCAGGGTTCGATATGGATTGTATCACCATCCTTAAACGAACGCATATGCAGTTGGCAGGTAGTAACCCCTTTTGCTGGTCCGTGAGGACGTCCGTTGATATAAAGACTGCAGGTGCCACAAATACCCTCCCGGCAATCATGATCAAAGGAAACAGGATCACCAGTGCTCATAATGAGCTTCTGGTTCAGGGTATCAAGCATTTCAAAAAAAGAGCTGTCTGGTGAGATTCCTGAGACATCGTAGGAAACCATCAACCCGTTAGCACTTGCATTTTTCTGTCGCCAGATCTTCAGCGTAAAATTCATAATAACCTGTTATTTATAGCTCCGCTGGGAGAGCTTGATCTCTTTGAATTGAAGTTCCTCTCTGTGCAACTCTGCAGCGGCATCACGCCCCTTGTACTCCCATGCACCAACAAATGCGAATTCATCATCGTTGCGAAGTGCTTCTCCTTCGCTGGTCTGGTATTCTTCTCTGAAATGTCCTCCACATGACTCCTTCCTTTGCAGGGCATCACGCACCATAAGTTCGCCAAGATCAATAAAATCTGCAACCCTGCAAGCTTTCTCAAGTTCAGGATTGTATTCATCCAGCCCTCCCGGAATTCGAACACCATGGGCATACTCGTTGCGCAGTTCTGCAATGAGGTAAAGAGCTTCATTGAGTCCGGCCTCGTTTCGGGCCATTCCGCAGTACTCCCACATGATCTTGCCAAGTCGACGATGGAAATGGTCAACTGACTCTTTCGCTCCGCTGTTTTTTATGGTCTTCAGGCGATCAATAACCCCTTCAGCTGCAATATTGAATTCAGAAGAGGAGGTATCAAAACGAGGCGTATGAATATCAGCTGCGAGATAATTGCCAATAGTGTAAGGAAGCACAAAATAGCCGTCAGCAAGGCCCTGCATAAGTGCCGAAGCACCAAGACGGTTCGCTCCATGGTCTGAAAAATTACACTCGCCGATAGCATAAAGACCCGGAACGGTGGTCATCAGTTCATAATCAACCCAAAGGCCACCCATGGTATAATGCACTGCGGGATAAATCATCATCGGAGTTTCATAGGGACTTTCCGCCACAATCTGCTCGTACATCTGGAAGAGATTGCCATAGAGAGAGTCAATCGTATCATGGCCCTTACGCTTTATGGCATCAGCAAAGTCAAGATAGACCGCAAATCCGGTGTTGCCTATTCCGAAACCTGCATCGCAGCGCTCCTTTGCAGCCCTTGAGGCCACATCCCGTGGCACGAGATTGCCAAAAGCAGGGTAACGACGTTCGAGATAATAATCACGATCGGGCTCTGGAATATCAGAGGTTTTTATCTCTTTATTCCTCAACCTTTCGACATCTTTTAATTTTGCAGGAACCCATATCCGTCCATCATTGCGTAAGCTTTCGCTCATCAGGGTAAGCTTTGACTGGGTATCGCCATGCACAGGAATGCATGTTGGGTGAATCTGGGTGAAAGCAGGATTGGCAAACATCGCTCCTTTTTTATAGGCGCTCCATGCTGGAGTAACGTTGGAACCCATGGCATTTGTGGAAAGGAAAAAGACATTACCATACCCACCGTTAGCCAGAACCACTGCATGAGCAGCATGGCGCTCAATCTCGCCGGTCACCAGATTGCGTGTAATTATGCCACGCGCTTTACCATCAACAATCACCATATCGAGAACATCACGTCGATTGAAAAGCGTGACATTACCTGCGGCAATCTGGCGACTCAAAGCACCATAGGCGCCAATTAACAGTTGCTGTCCGGTCTGCCCTCTGGCATAAAAGGTTCTTGAGACCTGTGCACCACCAAACGAACGGTTGGTCAAAAGACCGCCGTATTCTCGGGCGAATGGCACTCCTTGCGCCACACAAAGGTCAATAATCTGATTACTGACTTCGGCAAGTCTATAAACGTTGGCTTCACGCGCGCGGTAATCGCCACCTTTGATGGTGTCGTAAAAAAGTCGGTAAGCGCTATCTCCGTCGTTTTGATAGTTTTTGGCAGCATTGATTCCTCCTTGTGCTGCGATGCTGTGAGCGCGACGGGGAGTATCCTGGTAGCAGAACACTTTGACATTGTACCCAAGTTGTCCGAGCGATGCAGCGGCTGAAGCACCTGCAAGGCCTGTACCGACAACGATAATATCAAGTTTGCGTTTATTGTTGGGGTTTACCAGCTTGCAGCCCGATTTGTAGGCAGTCCATTTTTCAGCTACCGGCCCTTCAGGGGCTCTGGCGTTGAGGCGTGTCATTGAGGAATGTTGTGAGTGTTGTTTTCAGTGAATAACACAGTCGTCGGAAATTACTGTTTATTTAAAAAATTGAAGGTAAATCGGGATTACGCTGAAGCCTATAACGATGAATAGCGAATAGGCTGACCCGATAAACTTTACCGCATCCATGTATTTGCTGTGATTCCAGCCGAGCGTCTGAAATCCAGACTGAATGGCATGGTTCAGATGAATTCCGAGAACAACAAAACAGAAAATATAGAGGAGAGAATACCAGGGGGTTGAAAAGAGAAGAAGTGTGCGATGGTAGAAATCATGGCTTTCTATTCCGGGAGGAGGAGCTACAAGGCCAATTTTAATGAAGTAGAAGTCAATAAAGTGGAGAACAAGGAAGATGAAAACAATAATACCCGTATGAAACATGTACTTTGAAAAGAACGATGTTTCAGAACTGTTACTGCTCGCATAGGCGATTGGTCGTGCTGCACGGTTCTGAGTGGAAACCAGAAGACCAAAAAGTATATGGAGAATAAATCCAGCAAAAAGCACAATCTCAAAAACCTTGATAAGCGGGTTAGTGCCCATAAAGGTTGCTGCTTCGGTGAACGAACGACCTCCGTCATCTTTCAGAAGCATCAGATTGATGCCGAGATGCACGCATAAAAAAGTAACCAGAAAAAGCCCAGCAAGTGCCATGAGCACTTTTTTGGTAATAGATGAAAACAAAAGCATGGTGTTCATACTATGGTTATTTCGATGGAAAAGAACAGTGGATTGTCTCCATTGGCCCTCAATATAATGTCCGCTTTTATAACTTCCAACAAAAAAATAACGAATACCTCTAAACATCCACAAAAGCAACCGCTCTGACGGGGGATGCTTCAGCTTGCGCGATTTTCATTGGGAATGTAAAAAAAACGAATGGGCGATGTAGAAGAGTTGTCATATTCGCGAGGTTTTCAATAAGAAATATTCCTTTCTGAAGAAGCATCGTATGAACGGGTAAATCTCTGGAATCAGAAGCATCAACAGAAATCATATCAACACCAATGCCTGTAAGATGAAATTCAGTAAGCCAAAGAGCGGCATCAGAGGAGAGAACCGGGTAAGCTTCAAAGTAATCTGGTGTCCCCCAGTATTGACTCCACCCAGAGCAAAGCAGAAGAAACTCGCACTTTTTAAGGAGAGCCTCGTAGACTTGCAGCATGTCAACAGTAATCGTCCCGTTTGCTGAACTACGCACATCAATGGCAAGTCCGTTTCCTGTAAACCGATCAATACTTATTGCATCAAGAGAGAATCCTTCTGGAAAGATATGGGAAGGGAGATCGATATGAGTACCAGTATGAGAGGAAAGAGTAAGCAGTTGTTCAGCAAAACCATCCTTTTCAATGGAAAAGAGTGGATGAAAAATCGGTGCAGGAGTCCCTGGATAACAAGGCATACCAGACTCGATTGTTTGGCTCAAATCAATAACTCTCATCGTCCTGCTCACTGAATCAACATGATTTTAAAAAACAGAAAAATCCAAGTGACCTTATCAAACGGCAAACAATTTTCGATTGATCCTGTCTGAAACATAGTCAATAATCGCTTTAACCGCCTTTTCCCTCTCACAATCACAAAAAATCTGATGTTCAGAATGTTCCAGCCACATGATAGACTTTTCTGAGGGCTTAGTAGCTATTCGATTACAAAGTATGGTTGCACTTTCAGGAAGGACAGTGCGTTCCCTTCTGTTATGAAGAATAAATACAGGGACATTGACGTTACCAAGCAACAATAAGCTTTTTTTTAGCAGCTCAAAAAATGAAACGATAGCATCTGTAGGTGCCCATTCATAATTTGTAATGCACCTTTCACCTCCGTTGTCGGCGAAATCAGTTTTAAGCTCCCATTTCTTTACAATCTTGCTGACCAGTGGTGCCGCAAAGTGCAAAGGACGCCCTGGAGCAAGCAAAGATACAAGCTTTATTGCCGGTGCGGCAAGCACCAGAGAATCAACCTGATCCTGATACTTTACAGCAAGATTCAAGGCAATGAGAGCCCCCATACTGTGACCAATCACAACAACTCGATCAGCTTCTAAACAGAGCTCTTGAAACGCCTGGTCTGCATCCGCCATCCAAGCCACCCATGTAACTCCCCGGAGCGCCTCCGGCGATGATGCTCCATGCCCTGCGAGCTGCGGCACACGAAGCGGAATACCAAGCTCCTTGAGTGGCAGATATAAAGCTTTTACACTCTCAAGCGTCGCAGTGAAACCATGTATAATGAGAACACCTAAAGGGCTTCGTGTTTTGTGTCGTGCAGTCATACCATTTAATAAAATCTGCGTCTCAATCTCAATCTATGTACCGAATAATGAAACATACAGGTTATAAGGGAATTTCCCGTAAAAAAGCTATTTTCAAAAAATTGACCACAATGATCAAAATGATGAAAAAAGTTATTCTGGCCGGTTTTTTACTGTTACCACTGGCTATCAGTTCATGCTCTTCAACACGCGCCCCTTTTTCCAGGCAGGGCATTATGGGCATTTCCCCTGAGGAAGCTTACCGACTAGGTAAAATCAAAAACACCCCTTATATAATTAACGGCAGGATCTATGTGCCCATGAACTATGAAGAAGCCATCGCTTATGAGGAAGTAGGCACCGCATCATGGTACGGCAAGGAAACTCTCGACCAGCATAATGGGCAACCGACAGCATACGGTGAAACCTTCGATCCGTCCCAGCCAAGTGCAGCACACAAATATCTCCCTCTTCCCTCTGTAGTAAAAGTGACGAATCTTGATACCCAAGCTTCAATTATTGTAAGGGTCAATGATCGGGGGCCATTTGTTGATGACCGCGTTATCGATCTGAGTGCGGAAGCAGCCAAACAACTAGGCTTTTACGATAAAGGTACGGCAAAAGTCAAGATTGAAGTTATATCCCGTTAATCCTCTCCTATATAACCATCTCCTGCAATATGGTGGCATGAATTATGGCCGGGAGAGATCCCGGCCTGCACTGTTTTGTGCGAATGGTTAAACGAGGAATGATAGGTTTTGGTTTGTACCGCAGGAGCCATTATTTTTTCATGAATGCAGCATCATCCATAAACTTTTTAAGCCCGAGATCGGTCAGCGGATGATTAACAAGCTGACGAATAACACTATAAGGTATAGTGGCAATATCAGCTCCCATCATGGCCGAATCAACAACATGCTGTGGATGGCGGACACTGGCAACAATCACCTCGGTCATATAGCCGTAATTGTCATAAATAGTTACAATCTGCTCAACAAGCGCCATCCCTTCGGTACTGATATCATCCAACCTTCCTACAAAAGGGCTTACATAGCTCGCTCCAGCCTTGGCGGCAAGCAGCGCCTGATTAGGCGAAAAAACAAGTGTGGCATTTGTTCGGATTCCCTGTTCTGAAAAATGTCGTATAGCCTTAAGTCCGTTAATAGTAAGCGGGCATTTGACAACCACATTTTCATGAATTGCTGCCAGATCCTCTCCTTCAACAATCATCTCCTCCGTCTCAAGGCAAGTAACTTCAGCACTCACAGGACCATCTACAATGTCACATATCCTTGCAATATGTTCCTTGAAATTCTGATAAGTAAATCTGGATGCATCCCCAACAATTTTCGCAAAAAGCGAAGGATTAGATGTCACACCATCAAGAACACCCAATTCCTTGGCACTCTGAATTTCGTCAAGATTAGCCGTATCAATAAAAAATTTCATTATATCTCCTCAGACGTTTACCTGTTGACGATTCAGCAAAGCATTGAAGTTTTTAGCCTTTCTTCCTTCCCAGTTACGCTTGTGGTAGGCGTAGCCCGCAATAAGAGGCAACGCAATAGTTGCTTCCGCAAAAACCATCTGCTCGTAAACTGTATCTACCTTACCCCATGAGCTGGCTTCTTTGAGTGTCGATCCAGAAAGAGCCCCATCACGCTCATCGGCAACGGTAATCTGAACCGCATAAGTGTGCATGGAAACATCTTCGTACCCGAGCACCTCAGCAGCAACAACAATATCCTGGGTAAAATTTTTTGGCACACCTCCACCAATCATGAAAATACCAGTTTTGTCATTCTCGATTTTAATCCTGGTAAGTTCTCTGAAATCTTTTACCGAGTCGATTGAAACATGCTTGTCCGGGTTATTCCATTGATGATGTACAAGTCCGAACCCGGCAGAGCAATCGGAAAATGCCGGACAAAAAATTGGTACGCCTTTTTCGTAGGCTTTATAGACAATTGAGTTCTTGTCGTGATTGTTTGCCTCTATATATTTTGCCATTTCGATAATGAACTCGCGTGAGGAGTAGGCTCCCGGCTGCATCGAGTTGGCGATGATAGCTGTTGTTTCGTCACAGACTCGAAGATCATCCTCATCGATATAGGTATCATAAATACGATCGACATGCAGCTCCCTGAGGATTGCATCATCAATAAAAGGAGTCCCCTGATAATGCCGGAATCCAAGCGCTTCGAAAAAGTCCTGATCAACAATATTTGCACCGGTAGAAACAATGGCATCAACCATATGGTTGTCTATCATATCAATGAGGACCTGCTTCAAACCTGCACTGATAAGAGAACCAGCAAGGGTAACTATGACAGCACACTCTTTATCCTGCTGCATGAGATCAACAATAGATGCGGCCCTTGCAAGATTTCTTGCCTGAAAAGCTGTATCGCCCATCTGTTCGATAAGAGAAACAATATTCAGCTTTTTAATATCGATATGACGGACTGGGGTGCTTAATAACTCTTTTTTTCCCAATGATGGCGGCATTATTGCTCCAGACCTGATTAATATTGGCGAAATAAAAAAAGAGAGTAAGCTTACTATATCACACACTCAAATTACCGGATGCTGCTTCCTTCCGGATCTGACATGGTTGGGCAACAGAGTGTTGTATAGGACTTACTCTCTTAATATATCGGTTTTTGAACATTTCTCTTGTCAAGAATATCAAAAACAAGTTTGACAATATAGCGCAACAAAAACAAAAAACAAACAAAGGTCTTTTATCTTTCTATCAACTGTTATAACTTCTTGGGCATTTACAGCTTTATAAAAAATCGTCCTTGCATTATATCAACTGCACTCGCCCTAGCCAGAAGCGGCAATAATCTATCTTATGGGAACTCTACGAATTTTGAGTGGGATGCGGCCCACCGGTCAACTCCATCTTGGGCATTATACCGGAGCCCTTGAAAGTTGGGTACAACAACAGAATCTGCTTACTGAGGATGGTTCAAAGGTCTATGAAACCTGCTTTCTCATTGCAGATTACCATAACCTTACGACCTCTCTTGAAACCGGCGAGATATACCGCAACACGCTCGACATGCTGATCGACTGGCTTGCCGCTGGTATTGATCCTGAAAAAAGCCCCGTCTTTCGCCAGTCGCAGATCAAAGAACATACTGAACTGTTTCTCCTTTTTGCCATGTTGATCACCTCATCACGGCTTGAAAGAAACCCAACCCTAAAGGAGCAGGTTCGCGATCTTAATATGGAGTCACTCACTTACGGTCATCTGGGCTACCCTGTTTTGCAGGCAGCCGATATTCTGCTTTATAAAGGCGAGGTTGTCCCAGTTGGAGAAGACCAGATTCCGCATGTAGAAATTACCAGAGAGATTGCCCGTAAATTTAATAACCATTACACTCATCCTGTTATTGGGGAGGTTTTTCCTGAACCAGCACCTATAATCACGAAGTTTTCGCGTCTTGTCGGCCTTGATGGCAAAGCCAAAATGTCAAAATCTCTGGGGAATACTATTCTTCTTGCAGACGGGCCTGAAGATGTCCTTCGAAAAATGCGCACAGCGGTAACTGATACCGCAAAAATCCGTAAAAACGATCCCGGACACCCCGAAGCCTGTACAGTATTCAGTTACCATGGGAAATTTGCTCCTCCCGACCAACTTCTCTGTATTGAGGCAGGCTGCCGTGAAGGTTCTCTTGGCTGTGTTGACTGCAAAAAAATGTGTGCTGCATATATCTCACAAGAGCTGGAACCATTGATTGAAAAAAGACGGGACTATGAATCACACATCGATCTTGTAAAAAACATTCTTCTTGAAGGCGAAGCAAAGGCAAAAGTCATTGCCCGCAATACCATGCAGGAAGTAAGAACAGCCATGAGGCTTGGCGAAACAACCTGATGCAACAATCTATTACCTGAATGCCGAACGATATGAAACGCGCCTTTATTTTTGATATGGACGGGGTGCTTACCGATAATATGCGCTTACATGCCGACTCCTGGGTGGAGCTTTTCAGGGATTTCGGTCTTGAAGGGCTCGATGCCGAGAGGTACCTGGTAGAAACCGCAGGAATGAAAGGTGTAGATGTGCTTCGTTACTTTCTGGACCCGAAAATCAATGAGGCTGAAGCCGAAAGGCTCACGGAACTTAAGGATTTCCTGTACCGGGTAAAGTCGCGACACCTTATCAAGCCTATGCCAGGACTCTTCGAGTTTCTCAATGCCGCTGTTACACTCAATATCAAACTTGGCATAGGAACCGGAGCCGGTCCAAGGAATATCGATTATGTACTGGGTATATTGAACCTTACCGACAAATTTCAGGCCATTGTAAACCCTTTTCAAGTACGCCACGGGAAACCCCATCCGGACATCTTTTTGCGCGCAGCAGAACTGATGCAAGTACATCCTTCATCATGTATTGTCTTTGAGGATGCCCTTCCTGGAGTTGAAGCTGCCAGGAAAGCTGGCATGAGTTGTGTTGCAGTAACAACAACAAACAACGCTGATGCATTCAGTAGTTTCGAGAATATTGTTCAGATTATCGACGATTTTACAGGGCTTTCACCAGATGATCTTTGTAAAAAATTATATACGAAGAAACCTTCGACCCTTTTATAAAAAATCAAATGCACGAATTTTTTCTTCCTGTCATTCAAAATGCTTTGCGCTCGAAAGGTATTGAGACCAGCAAACAGATCAATATCGAACAGCCTTCGGACAAAAAGTTCGGCGACTATTCTACAAACATTGCCTTGCTCACAGCAAAAGAGTGCAACAGAAACCCACGTGAGCTTGCGCAGCAGATTATTGAACACTTAGTTTTTCCACCCGATACCATAGCTAAAATCGAAGTGGCAGGCCCGGGATTCATAAACTTTTATCTGACCCCTTTTTTTATAATGCATTACGTTGAACAAGTCCTGCTTGACGGAAATGAATATGGAAAAGGACGCATAGGAGAGGGAAAACGAGCTATTGTAGAATACGTCAGTGCAAATCCAACAGGACCCCTTACCATAGGACGAGGCCGGGGAGGCGTACTTGGAGACTGCATTGCAAATCTTCTTGAAACCCAAGGGTATGAGGTTACGAGAGAGTACTATTTCAACGATGCCGGCCGGCAGATGCAGATTCTCGGAGAATCGGTCCGATTCCGATACTTGGAGTGCTGTGGCCAGACAATAGAGTTCCCTGACACCCATTACCAGGGAGAATATATCCGAGAAATCGCTGAAAATATATACAACGCTCATGGGGTAGCCCTCGCAAATAGCAATGAGTTGCAAATTTTTAAAAACAGTGCAGAGGAACTCATTTTCAGCTCAATAAAAAAGACCCTCGAACGTCTCAGTATCCGCCATGACTCTTTTTTTAATGAGCACACCCTCTACACTCCAGATGAAGCCGGTATAACAGCTAACCAGAGAGTAATAGACGCACTCAGAGAAAACGGGTATATTGCTGAATACGACGGGGCAACATGGTTTTTGACAACAAAGCTTGGCCAGGAAAAAGATAAGGTACTCATTAAATCATCAGGCGAACCAAGCTACCGCCTCCCCGATATAGGCTACCATATCTCGAAGTTTGAGCGGGATTTTGCAATGATGGTCAATGTTTTCGGTGCTGATCATATCGACGAGTATCCTGATGTCATCGAGGCTTTAAAAATTCTCGGTTTCGATACCAATCGAATCAAGATCGCCATCAATCAGTTCGTGACAACCACAGTTGACGGACAAACCCTTAAAATGTCAACAAGAAAAGGTAATGCCGATCTGCTTGATGATTTGATTGATGATGTCGGTGCAGACGCTACAAGGCTGTTTTTCATCATGCGTAGTAAAGATTCACACTTGAACTTCGATGTAGAACTGGCAAAAAAACAATCTAAGGACAATCCCGTCTTCTACCTTCAGTACGCACATGCAAGAATCTGCAGTCTCTTGCGGATAGCACTGCAGGAAACAGGGTTTGATCCGGCATTCAGCAAAGAGTATAACCTTCTGCAACTGCTCACGTCTCCCGTAGAACTTCAGCTTGGGTTTGCCTTGCTCGATTATCCCGACATGATAAAAACAAGTCTTCGTCTTCTTGAACCACAGAAAATGGTCGAATACCTACACTCACTTGCTGAGCTGTTTCACAGGTTCTATCAGGAGTGCCCGATTATCAAAGCAGAAACCGACATCTGCAAAGCAAGGCTGTTTCTTTCACTTGCGACACGCCAGGTACTGCGTAACGGGTTCAGGATTCTCGGCGTTTCAGCCCCTGAATCGATGTAGAACCCTAATGCTGACTGTAAAGCCCGTTGTCGATGATATAACGATGCACTGAGAGAGGAACAAACCTGGAGATACTTTGCCCGGCGGCAATAAGCTCGCGAATCGCAGTTGACGAAACCTCATAAGCGAAATCAATAAACTTTATGTTTCCTCTCTGAAGTGGAGTCTCAGGCGGCGAAATATTGATGTCTGCCGAAGTTCTTCGGAACACCGCGATATCACATAAAGAAAAAAGCTGATCATAATCTTTCCATGAAGAAAACTCCCGGAAGCTATCTTCACCAATAAGCAAGGTCACTCTGTCTTTCGAATAGACTTCGTGTATATATCGTAGAAGATCAACAGTAAAGGATGGTTGTTTTTTTTCAAGCTCCCAACCGCTTACCTGACTGCAGGAACCCGCGCGATTGATTTCCGATGATAGGAGCTCGGCCATACGCTTTCTATGTTCGTCGGCAGCGCTTCTATTTTGCTTAAAGGGGTTATTTGAAACCGAAATAATAATTTTATCGATTTTGAGCAGCTCTCTGGCATATAGACAGAGAGCAATATGACCATTGTGCGGCGGATCGAATGTACCACCGAAAACTGCCAGATGCACAATAGCCTCCTGTCAGTTATTTTTTAGATTTTGAGTTATTTTTTCTCTGGCCCCTTTCATGTCACGGTGCTTGTCCGGATAAAGTTGCAGGTACTGATCGAGCGCCTGTCCTGCTTCAAACCATTTCTTCCGCTTCATCAAAGCATCTATTTTTCCAGCCCATGCATGAGGAACATATACCGTTTCAGAATAACGTTTTATAACCTCATCATAAAAAATAACAGCCGCCTTATACTTTCTCAACTGAACATACTGCCGCGCTATGAAATAGGCATTCTTTGCCAGTTTTTCTCTTAGTACAGGAATGGCCTTTTCAGCATATTTTAATGAATCAATCTTGCCAAATTCAGCAGTTGCCATAGCATAACGCTGCTTATATGTTGAGTTATCAGGGTTAATCTTCAGCAACTCCCTGTAAGTTTCAACATCGCTTGATATCTTTGCTGAATCCGTCACGGGAAACTGATCAATAAAGAGAGCAAACTGATCTATTGCTTTAACGGTTTCCTGTTGGTCAAGTTCAAAATGTGGAGAAAGCTTTTCATGTGATTTTGCAATCATAAACTGGGCAGTTCGAGCATACTGAGTGGAGGGAACCTGCTTCAATAGGCGCGTAAAAATATCTGCCGAAAGCAGATACTGCCCGGAATGGTAATAAGTCTGCCCGAGAAGAAAAAGCACATGATCCTCAAGCGCTGTAGCCCGTGAGGTAACAAGAAGTGACTCAAGTGTAAGAGCTGCTCCATCATAATCCTTCTTTTCATACATCTTCTCCGCTTTTGCATACCCTTCAGTCACTAGGGTAGTTGCAGTGGTAGCCGCAGGTTTGGAGGATGAACAACCGGAACTTATCAACAACCCAATTGCAAAAAGCATCACTACAGAACGTGACAAATATCTGGTAACCGCCATAGAGTAACTCCATTATCCTTTTTATAGAAATCAGAACCATATAATACAAAACTGCAGAAAAAGAAACAGAACTCTTTACTGCAAATGCCGGAAGATTTTCAAAACCGATTTTGGCGACTTAAGCCTTAGACGGGAATATGCAGATGAAAGGGATCGATCGAACTGAAAAATATTTTTGTGGAGCTTAGGGGAGTCGAACCCCTGACCTTCTCATTGCGAACGAGACGCTCTACCAACTGAGCTAAAGCCCCAACGTTGTAATGCTACCGATTTTTTTTAACGCTTACAAAGATACATGCTCAAAAAAAGTTAAAAAAATAGCCTGCATATGCAGGCTATTAACTTAGTGAAGCCATAAAGGCAGCATGAATAATTTATGCTTTTTCGGCAACAAGTGCTTCCCGGAACCTCTGAAGCTGGTGACTGATGCTGCCATCAAAAATGGTATCACCGATTTTCACGGAAACTCCACCAAGAAGCCTCTCATCAAGCTCCATCCTTGCCCGAATTTTCTTACCCGTATAGTCCTCAAGTCGTTTAATCAATTCTCTGGACTGTTCGTCAGAAAGTCCTACTGCACTTGTAATATCGACATTGATCACCCCTCTTTTATCGTCAAGAAGGACTTGAAACTCATCAATAATTTCAGGCAGAAGCCCCGCGCGTTTTTTTCTGGCAATCAGCTTTAAAAAAAGAAACATTTTATCGCCGATAGAATCCTTGAAAACCTCCTCAAGTATATGGATTTTCTTATCACCTTTGACAAGAGGGCTACGCATAGCTTGAACAAGATCACGGGAATTGTGAAGAACATCTTTAACCACCTGAAGCTCACCTACAATCTGATCGATAAAATTGCCTTCTTCCGCTGCAGACAAAAGAGCGGAAGCATATCGACGGCTTGCTATTACACTTGACATGTCGTGACCTTTTTCAGTTACGTTTTGTTGAAAGATCCTGAATCATGCTGTCAACGATCTTTTTCTGCATTTCGGCATCAAGAGTAGTCTTGATAATCTTTTCAGCACCCTTGACGGCAAGATCAGCAACCTCATTTCTCAGCACATCAAGCGCACGACGTTTTTCCTGTTCTATTTCTTCCTTTGCTGCGGTAATTATTTTTTTTGCTTCTACCTGCGCTTTTTCTGTGAGATCAGCACGAAGTTTTTCAGCATAGTCCTTTCCTTCACGGATAATCCTGTCAGACTCAGCATCGGCTTTTGCAAACAGTTCCTTGTTTTTACGCAGAATAGCTTCCGATTCATCCTTTGCCTTATGTGCACGGTCAATGGATGCCTGAATTCCCTTTTCCCTCTCTTCCAAAGCATTGAGGATCGGACCCCACGCCACCTTTTTCAAAATAAGCAGCACAATAACAAATGTTATCGCAGTCCAAAAAATAAGACCGGGATTCGGACTCAGAAGACTACCGGCAAGAAGTATAATTCCTGACGTAAGCATAAAAAATGTTTCCGTTAACGGTTAATAAAGCCCGATTGCGAACTGAAAAAATCAGCCGCAATCGAGATTTCTTCTGTATTGAGCTCTTTAAAATTGCCCAATATTACTTAAGAGCAAGAAGTACGCAGATAACTTCGCCGAAAAGAGCTACACCCTCAATAAGAGCTGCGGCAATAATCATGGTAGTACGGATATCTGAAGTAGCTTCCGGCTGACGAGCTGTACCCTCAGCGGCTGAAGCTGCAATATTACCAATACCAAGACCTGCACCAATAACAGCCAGTCCCGCGCCAAGACCTGCACCTAAATAAGCTAAACCTAAACCTTCCATCTTGTAATTACCTCCGTTTATTTGTTGTAAGTTTTATGCTAAAGGATAATTAGCAGTGTTTAAAAGCGATTAAATAAAAAGAATGAAAATAAGAGTTATTCCTTAATAATCCAGAGTTCATTTTAATGATGGGCCCCTTCTGCAACATGCTCGTCACTTCCTTCGTGCGCAGTTGCAAGACCGATAAAGAGAGCGGAAAGCATGGTGAAAACAAATGCCTGCAGGAAGGCAACAAAAAGCTCAAGCAGATAAATGAAAATGGCAAATGGAACCGAAACCGCAACAGCAACGATGTAACTTTTCAGGATGAAACTAATGAAAATCAAGCTGAGAATGATGATATGACCCGCCGTCATGTTGGCAAAAAGTCGGACGGTAAGCGCGAAAGGTTTCGTAAACTGACCGATTATCTCAATGGGAACCATAATTATCCAAAGAGACCAGTGAGTCCCTGCTGTAAGGTGCTTAAGATAACCTTTGACACCGTGAGCCTTGAATGCTGCAATCTGGGTAACGAAGAAGGTGAATACGGACAGTGTGAGTGTAACGTTAACGTTACCTGTAGCCGTAGCCCCGTAGGGAATAAGACCGAGAAGATTACAGAATAGGATAAAAAAGAAAACAGTAAGCAGATATGGAAGGTGTTTTTCGTAGCCATGCCCGATATTGGACTTAGCAACATCAAGCCGGATAAACTCTACAAGCGCCTCCATAGCGTTGGCAAGCCCCTTCGGAGCATTACGAGGAGTCAGGTTCTTATATTTACCGCCGACCACCGAAAAAACAATGAGAAGCAGAGCGGATACAACCCAGAGCATCACCACGTGCTTTGTAATGGAAATATCTATACCTGCGATTGGAGGGATTTTAGGAAGGGAAATCTCACCAAAAGGCTCAAACGATAAAACATTCTTATCGAGAATGTGATGCATGATAACATCACCCGCTTTTTCCTCTCCTTCAGTCGCCTCAGCACCATGAGCAGCTTCAGCCGCAGGCGCAGAAACTGCCGTCCCCGCCACAGCGGCAGCACTATTTTTGGAAACGTCTGACGACTGTCCGGACGCAGCAAAAACGAGGCCATTCACACTCAGTAGAAGTGGCACAAGAATCGCAATAACCTTTAGAAGAGCCTTAGGCTGTATGACGTTTACCCGTTTCATGCAGTTTTCTTTTTCTGTTTGTTTTTCTTTTGATAACCGAGAATTTCAACAATCACATAGATACAGTAAAACGCGAAAAATGAAAAGACAAAGTCGTTGACAACAGCGAGGTTCCTTATGATGATCAAAGCAACCAGCACCATCAGCAGCAGTAACCGCAGAGTCAAGCCACCAAAAACGACCTTAGTGAATACCGACGACTCCTTATCAAGTGCATAGTCAAAAAGCAGATAACCAGCAACAGTATTGGTAACCACCATTATCCATGCAAGAAATACCGAGTGATAATCAACACTTCCCGGATTAAGTCCTGCAAAAATAACACCCCATAAAATGACGGACAAGATACATAACTTAATAAAAAATTCAAATAATGGCTTCATATCTTCCTTTACTTTCTTTATTAACAACTACAGGAACCCGAAATGCTTTATTTTTTCTTGTTCGCCTGACGAACTACTTTCATAAGAACAAGAGCCATACCAACCATACCAAGGACAACCCCGGCAAGAAGCAGCAAGGGTGACGTGCCAAGCTTACTATCTGCCCAATATCCCAGTAATACAAAAAAGGCAAAGCTTATTGCGATCTGCAGACCCAGACCCATGTAATCGGAAATTGCTCGAACAGAACTCCCGAATTGATCAGAAAACTTCTCTTCATCAGGTGTTGTCATGAGTAAATGCTCTCGTTTACATTCAGGCCCAGGCACCACATTCCACACAAAAAAATCAGAACGGATCGCCAGAGTGGTAAGTCAATGACTGAAAGATACTATCTCTACCTGAGATAATGAACCTTTATACCATATTCTCCCTTTCAAGAGTTGAACGCATAAAAGAACAATCCTAATTTGCGAAAATCCCGATTTCTGGGAGAAAGACATTAACGATACCTCCTATAAAGGCAAATCATCCAAGTAAAGAGAATACATGACTCCGATAAGGACAGACGAAATAGCCCCGCACAGTGTGCCGCCAAAATATATTATTCCAGATTGCTTCCGCGAATTCAATGAACTCATCGCACTACAAAGCACAAGAATAGGTGGAATAAGCAAAGGCCCCTATTCCTCTCTGAATCTGGGCATAAATACCGAAGACAACCCGGAACATGTTCATGAAAACACCCTTCGACTATGCGCAACTGCCGGAATAAATCCCGAAAGGATGGTCAGTTCAGAGCAGGTTCACGGCACAAAGATACTTTATGCCGAAACCCCCGGCCGCTACCACGGTTATGACGCATTCATAACTGACAGAATAAATCTCTTTTTATACATCTTTACTGCCGACTGCTATCCAATACTTCTCTTCGATCCACAGCATAAAGCCGTAGGCGCAGTTCATGCAGGATGGAAAGGAAGTGCAGGGAAGATTGTGATGAAAACCATTGAACACATGCATACGAAATTCAACTCCATACCAGCCGAGTGTGTTGCCTTTATAGGCACAGGGATATCAGGAGATGCATATGAGGTTGGTCCTGATGTCGCGAAGGAATTTCCACAAAAGCATTGCAAGCATTCAAATCTATCACAAAACGAAGGAAAATATATGCTCGACCTCAGTATGGTAAACCATCAACAGCTGATTGCCTCCGGAATTCCCGCATCAAACATCGAGCGATCCTCATACTGCTCCTATAGAGAGAGCAATTTATTTTTTTCCTATCGGCGTGATAACGGAAAAACCGGACGTATGGCCAGCATAATTGGCGTCAGGTAGCTGGAGATTACAAGGCAAACAACCAACAGACCCCGTCAAATCATGCCCTCCATCACAGCCCCCATTTTTTACATGTAACCCTTGCCGTATGAACCATAAAGGTCGAAAGCTTGTCGCGAAATATCCTCCCTGAAATCAGGATGAGCGATACTTGCCAGTGCTTCCGCTCTCTGCCGAAGATTTTTACCATGCAGGTTAACGATACCAAACTCGGTAACCACATACTGCACATGAGCTCTGGTCGTAACAACACCAGCCCCCGGCTTAAGCTGCACAACAATCCTCGATTGCCCATTTTTCGTTGTTGACGGCAGAGCAATAATCGGTTTACCCCCTTCTGAAAGTGCAGCGCCCCTGATAAAGTCCATCTGACCACCAACACCCGAATAATATTTTTGACCAATCGAATCGGCACAAACCTGCCCGGTCATATCGATCTCAAGAGCACTGTTAATGGCCGTCACACGAGGATTTCTCCTGATTTCTCTGGTATCGTTGACATAATCAGAAGGAAGCATCGCAACAAGAGGATTATCATCAACAAAATCATACAACCGCCTGGTTCCAATAAGAAAGCTAGCCACAATAATCTCCTTATGGCTACGCTTCTTCCTGCCATTGATTACGCCTTTCTCCACAAGATCAATGATCCCATCCGAAAACATTTCAGAATGAATACCAAGATCCTTATGACCAGTAAGCGCAGCCAGGGTTGCATTTGGAATTGCGCCAATTCCCATCTGCAGAGTAGCTCCATCCTCAACAATAGAGGCAATATGGCGGCCAATACTAATTTCAGTCTCACTCAAAACATTGCTGGGTGTCTCCAGAAGAGGGTCAGACACATCAACCATCGCATGAATCTTGCTGATGTGAAGCATTCCCTCACCATGCGTGCGCGGCATGTTAGGATTAACCTGGGCTATAACCAGCTTAGCCGCATGTACAGCCGCGAGAGTTACATCCACAGAAACACCAAGCGAACAGTAACCATGCCGATCTGGAGGAGAAACATGCACAAGGGCCACATCAAGCGGAAGAACTTTGTTGCAGAAAAGAGAAGGCACATCACTCAAAAAAACCGGAATAGCATCTCCGTCCCCATGCTGAACAGACTGGCGAACATTTTTACCAACAAACAAGGCATTCAATCTAAAACTGTCACGATACTCCGGCCTTGAGTAAGCAGCATTACCTTCTGTATGAAGACTGATAATTTCAACATTTTTCAACTCTGCAGAACGCTGAACCATCGCATCAATCAATCTTTGCGGTGTTGCAGCTGCCGTATGCAAAAAAACCCTATCCCCCGATTTGATCCTAGCTACCGCATTCTCGGCAGAAAGAGTACAATATTTCATTAAGTCCTTTATGTATTTTATAAACTAGTAAAATCAGATTCCATTATTCTTCCGACGAAGGTAAGCCGGCGTATCTGACGAGCCCTTCTGAATTTTATCTTCATGCTCCCCAGTCCCGCCCGTATTCAACGGATTATGATCGGAATTTTGCAAAGTATTAATTCTTCCCCCCACTTCACGTGGATCATGGATCGATAACTGTCTCCTTATATAAGCAGGAATGCGTAGATCCTCTTCCTGCCGGTCAGGATTCAAAGGAGCCGACTGTCTGGCAGATTGAGTATTCTGTCCCGATCTTGTCACTTGCCCCGGTGCGGCAGACCGCCGAACAACTTGGTCTTTTCCATCATCCTTGTCTTTTCGTTTGAACCCGGTGACAATAACAGTCACTCTGATTTCACCCGAAACCTGAGGCTCATCAACATAACCATTGATAATCTTTGCTTCACTGCCAACCTGCTCTTCGATATAATTCATGGCATCCGACATGTCCCTCATGGTGACCTCACCGGTAATATTGACCAGCACACCTTTAGCACCTTTTACCGAAACACCTTCAAGAAGAGGACTGTTGAGAGCATCAGACGAGGCTTTCAGAGCCCGACGTTCACCTGCAGCTGCAGCAGAACCCATAACAGCATCTCCCGCTCCCGACATAATGCTGCGAACATCAGCAAAATCAACATTGACATGCCCATGACGGGTAATAATGTCCGCAATACCCTTAGCCGCCCTGTAAAGCACATCATTTGCCATGTTAAACGCTTCAGTGGCACTGACACCTTCTTCAGCAATACTCAGAATCTTTTCATTTTCGACAAGGATAAGAGTATCGATGTATTTCCGAAGCTCAGTAATTCCACCATCAGCGATCTTAGCCTTAACCTGACCTTCAAAGTTAAACGGCCTCGTAACAACACCGATCGTAAGGATGCCCATATTCCTTGCAATCGAAGCAATAACCGGTGCAGCTCCCGTACCAGTACCCTTGCCCATTCCAGCGGCAATAAATACAAGATCAGCACCTCTAAGCTGTGCAGCAATAATTTCGCGATCATCATCAGCAGCCTGCCTGCCTTTAGCCGGATCAGCTCCGGCTCCAAGGCCATTCGTAGCCTTTTTGCCGATTTGCACCCTTAAAGGAGCCTTCGAATTCAGGAGAGCTTGACGGTCTGTATTGAATACAATATATTCAACGCCGCTTATTTTCCTGTCAATCATGTTATTTACAGCATTGCCACCACAACCGCCCACACCAACAATTCTTATGGTAACCCCCTTACCTTGGTCACTGTCAAACAGTCCAGGATCCAGCTCAAATGCCATTGGTCAGTTCTCCGCTTTAAAGGCTTTTATTTTCATCTAAAGGTCATAGATTATCCCAGAATTTCTTCATTCGATCAACAATCTTTTTTGTAGCCGGGTTCTGCTCCTGCACCTCAGTTTCCTCCAGAATTTTTTCAGGAGGAGGTTCTTGTTGAATTACCTCATCTGACGAAGCGTAACTATGATCCATCGAGAGATTGTTCTGAAAAGCATGAGCAACAAGCCCCATAACGGTTGCATACATTGGATTGTTGACAGAACCCTTGATTCCCCCCGATACCCCCTCAGGATATCCAATACGAACATCAAGCCCCAGAACATCATGGGCAAGTTCTTCAGTCCCCGGAAGGAGAGATCCCCCTCCAGTTATTATTGCACCAGCATTGATATATTCATAATAGCCCGATCGCTTTATAGAATCCCTCACAAGCTCCAGAATCTCCATCATTCTCGCCTCAATAATCATAGTCAGTGAGCTTTTCGGAAAAGTCTTCTGCGGACGACCTTCAATTCCTTCAATAAGAAGATGCTCCTCCTCGCCACTGAGTTTACTGTATGCGCAGCCATGCTTTACTTTAAGGTCTTCAGCGACCTCATAAAGAGCTTTCACCCCATGAGCCACATCATGAGTCACATCGTTTGCCGCGACCTTGATAACCTCAGAGTAGCGAATAGCCCCATCAATATAAATGGCTATCTCCGTGGTACCACCTCCAATATCAATGACCACCACGCCGCTTTTCTTCTCACGCTCCTTCATAACAGCCATACCCGAGGCAACCGGTTCAAAGGTAACTGCACTTATTTCCAGTCCAGCCTTCTCAACACACTGCTTGATATTACGAATCTTAGTCCTCAAGCCGACAACAATATAAGCGCTGCCTCTCATAGTCGTCCCAGCCATTCCTATAGGATCAAGCAATCCATCTTGATCATCAACAATGAATTCCTGAGGGATGACATGGATAATCTCATGATCAATATCCAGATACCTGATATTGGTCTTCGCCTTTTCCAGAAACCGCTTCACATCCGAATCATTGACTATCCCAGTCTGATTGATGCTGATTTCCGAATTGCTGTGAATACAGTGAACATGCGCTCCAGAAATTCCAACATTCACTCCGAAGATACGAATGGAAGACTCCCGTTCAGCGTCAGCGACAGCAGCCTTTATTGCAGCCACAGTCTTGTTGATATTGACAACCGTTGCCCGCTGAAGTCCATCAGAATTAGAACGCCCCTTCCCAAGGACATTAAGTTTTCCTATTTCATCTTTTTCGGCAACAACAACACATACCTTGGTTGTGCCAATATCAAGCCCTACAGCGATATTGCTTTTCAGCATTTTTATATTCTTGCATGATTATCAGAGGGAACCATCCTGCACAACCTGAGGAGAGACAACATCCGTCGTAAAAACCCTGTCCTTATACCTCAAATCTACAGTTTCATAAGTGTCAGACACTTTTTTTGCAACAACCTTTTGCCAGAATATCTCGAATTTTTTCAACTTTTCCTTGAAGTTACCATCATTACCAACAATAAAACGAGTAGGAGACTGAGCAGCAATACAATAAGTCATATTGTTTCCCTCAAAGTGAAATTCACGAATAAGCAAGCTAGCATAAGCGGAATCAGAAAGTGCATCTAAAAATTCCCTAAGCACTTGCACATCACGCAAGTCAAGTTGCTGCAGGCCATTACCGGCAACTTTCAACCTGCTTACCCCAAAAACTGACAAAAACTTCGGAACCCGCCCTGTTAATTCTTTTTTCCCAGGAAGAAGAAATCCCTCACTATCAATAGCCATAACCCTGCCATCAAGAACCGTTAAAGCTGTTGGCACCCTCTCAACAACCTTGATACGGACAATTCCGTTCAACTCCTTACTGATCAATGCCTCCCTGACATAGGGAAACTGCATAACCCTTTCTTTAATTTCGTCAGAATCAATTTCAAGCAGATTTTTGTCTTTATAAACGTTCATGCTTGATGAGAAATCCTTAGCATAACTGCTCGAAACACCGACAATAACAATATCCCTGACAACCACTCCTTTCTTCCATTGTGAGGCAGCAACAGTCAACGCAGCAAGAACAGCAAGCACTGATAAAAAAATCAATACCTTTACCTTTCCACTCCCGAAAGAAGCCGGAAAACGGTCATATCGGTTTTCAACTCCATCAACCCCCTCAGAATATTCCGAAGCAGTAACTTCCTGCAGAGAATCCAGATATTCCTTTTGTAAGGACTCAGGCATAAGCAAAGGCTTTTTCAAATCAAATCATATCAAAGAGCTTGCCCACCACAAACCTCAGCAACTCTCGAAGCAAGAAGAGTAATATCCCCAGCCCCCATGAAAAGGAGCATATTCCCATTTGTTAAATGTCCCTCAAGAACCGAAAAAAGAGCTTCCCTGTCAGCAATAAACTGAACGTGCTTTCCACCAGCCTTTCGAACAGCAACAGCCACCATTTCCCCATCAACTCCCGGATAATCCACAGCCTTTTCACGGGCAGGATAAACATCGGTAACATAAACACTATCAGCCCTTGAAAGCGCCCAGCCATATTCATCAGCAAACTCCCTTGTACGGGAAAACAAATGCGGCTGAAAAACAGCGACAACTTTAGAATCGACCCATCCACTTTTAGCTGCTTTCACGGTCGCCTTAACCTCAGATGGATGGTGAGCATAATCATCAACCACCATCAACCCCTCACCATTATCATATTTCACCTGAAACCTTCTCCTCATACCGCTGTACTTCCCAAGCCCAGCAATCAGCCTCTCAGGCAAAATCCCAAGCTCAATACCTGCCGAAAAAGCCGCAAGCGCATTAAGCACATTATGGCGACCCGGCACATGAATACAAACATCACGATACTCCTTCCCATAAGCCTGAACGGTAAAGCAAGATCGTTGTTTTTCAAGAACAATATCCGATGCCATAACATCAGCAGGCTCATCAATACCAAACGTAGTATAAAGGCGATTCATCAACGGCATAATCTTTCTGATCTCCGGCCAGTCAACACAGCAAATCACCCGCCCATAAAAAGGGACTTTGTTAGCAAACCCAATAAAAGCCTTCTTCAGCTCATCAAGAGTACCATAAGTATCCATATGCTCCGACTCAAGACTGTTCACAACAGCAATGGTCGGTGTAAGTCTTAAAAAAGCTCTATCATACTCGTCCGCCTCGATAACCATATATTTACCCTCACCAACCACAGTACTGCCTTTCAAGTAATCCGAGATCCCGCCAATCATAACCGTAGGCGACTCGCCCGACTCAATCAGCATCGTAGCAATCATAGCAGTAGTCGTCGTTTTTCCATGCGTCCCCGATATGCATATTCCATATTTATAGCGCATAAGCTCGCCAAGCATCTCATCACGCTTGATAACCGGAATCCCTGCTTTTTCAGCCGCAATGATTTCAATATTCTCTTCATGCCTTATTGCCGATGAATACACAACCACATCGCACGAAGCAATCTGCTCCGCCCGATGTCCTCTGTAGATTATAGCACCAAGCTCAGTAAGCTTATCCGTCACCTCGCCCGAGGAAAGGTCAGAACCCGTAACCCCGAATCCAGACTTCAAAAGCAATTCAGCAATAGCACTCATTCCCGCCCCACCGATTCCAACAATATGTACGCTTTTAGTTCTCCCCAGTTCCATAAGTAATCTCTCTTCCTTAATATTTATTGACAAGGCCAATGATTCTGAGAGCCAGTTGATGGGCCGCATCCGGATATGCCAGCTTACAAGAAGCTGCACTCATTTTTTTAAGCTTTTCAGTATCACAAAGCAGCTCCAGAATATTTTTTATCGATACCTCCTCACCGAGCATGTCATCATCAATCATAAGAGCAGCCCCATTCTTGACAAGCGCCGTTGCATTATAACGCTGATGATCTCCCGTAGCATAAGGATAAGGCACAAGAACCGAAGGCTTCCCAAGATTAGTCAGTTCAGCAATTGTTGACGCACCAGCCCGGCACAAAACTAAATCAGCTGCACTATACGCCGCACCCATATCCTCAATGTAAGGAGCAACCCAAAGATACGGCGACGACTTAACCATACTCTTTATCCGCTCAAAGTCAAGTGCACCCGTCTGCCATATAAGATTTGCCGAACCAGTAATGTCATTAAGCCGCTTCAGCACAGCATTATTTATCGAACGAGCACCCCTGCTCCCACCGAACACAAGAAGGGTAGGGCGCTCTGTATGTAAACCAAATCGGCCCCCCGCACCAGTATGATCCAGCATCTCAAATGAACGCGCAGGATTGCCTGAAACAAAAACATTCTGTTTTTTTGCAATAAACTTTCTAGCCTCTTCAAAAGAAAGATGCACTTCACAGGCAAGTTTCGAAAGCAATTTCGTCGTTACACCCGGGAAAGCATTTTGTTCCTGAATAAGTGTTTTTTTCCGCATAAGCTGTGCTCCAAGAAGCAAAGGAGCACTTACAAAGCCACCCGTCCCGACAACCACATCAGGGTTCTCCCGCCTGATCAGAGCAGCTGCACATCCCAAAGCTCCCACAAAATCCACAAGCACGCCAACATTAGCAATTACATTGGCAAACCACGGCCCTCTCTTCAAGCCTCTTACAGGAATAAGATGCAACTGAAACCCAAGTCGTGGCACT
>JAPLFE010000053.1 GCA_026390855.1 Chlorobiales bacterium
ATAAACAGCTTCCCAGCTTGTAGCGCTTGGCAGACCTGAAATATTTGCAGAAGGAGCAGCAACTGGATTTAAACAATGGCGGAGAAACTTACGTGCAACCGGGTTTGAAGGGCATCGGACTCCGACGGTCTGAAGACCTGCGGTAACAGAATCAGGGACTCGAGGATGTCTTTTAAGCACCAGAGTTAAGGGGCCTGGAAAAAACAGTTCAATCAGCATTTTTGCGCTCTGATTGATGTCGATTGCAACATCTGCCAGCTGCTCAAGGTTATAAATATGAACTATTAAAGGGTTGTCTCCCGGACGGCCTTTTGCTCGAAAGACTTGTTTGATGGCTTCAGGTTGGAAGATGCCAGCACCAAGACCGTATACTGTTTCAGTGGGAAATGCAACAACTCCCCCCGAATTAAGGATATCGGCAGCTTTTTCAGCTGACTCGGTAATAATTGTCTGCAACATATCTTTAGGGATCAACTATCGGCAAATAGAAAGGAGTGGAATTTGCTCAGGCATAAAAAGCATGTAGCAAAGCATGCCAGCCGATGCGGTGATAATAGGGATTGAAAGGTTGTCGTCAATTTTGAAGTTTCCGATACGTACAAAAAAGGCCTCGGTTGCAGTAGCAACAATTGCCATAAAAAAACCTATGAACCCATTAAGACCTGGTACTACAGTAACTATAATCAATGAACAAAGAAAAAAAGCAACACTTCCTTCCAAGCTTTTTTGCCCAAACCGATGTTTTCCAAAAGCTTTTCCGATAAGGGCAGCAAAAGTATCGGAAACAGCAACCATTGAAAAAGCGGTAACTGCGATGACCTTAGGGAAAAAGAGTACCAGGAATAGAGCGCCCATTGTAATATAGGTGGCCCCGTTCAGATATGGTTTTTTCTCAAGTTCATGCGTTCTCAGCATAGCATCGAAAGTGTTATGATACCATGTCGAAAAAGGGCCGCTAAAATTTTTTAACAGGTCAACTGAAAAAAAACCGGCGAAGAGTGGAATAAGCAAAAGAAGCGCAATATCCCTGCTTATAAAATAGTAAATCACTGGAATCGAAATGGACGACAGATGAATGGTTTTTCGCGCAACTTCATGGCGAAGTTCCAGCCGGTCAATTTGTTCCATATTTAAAAGGCACAGTGTAAGAGTCGAAAAAAAAGTTTTACGTGTGTTTTGGTAATATGAAGATTTCAGGCTTGAATATACATCGAAATCTTTTTATGAGAAAAAGTCACCTGTTGGATCCGGTTATATTTTAATCCACAATGCATGAAAATTTGTGAAATCAGTGCCATCTCGCGCTTTTCCTTTTCGCTTTTAAATCATGTATTTTGTAGGGCTTTTTTAAATCGCCTTCAGACTATTTGTATGACAACTGAAAAATTGAGAGTAGCTGCTATTGATCTCGGGACCAACTCTTTTCACATGATTATTGTCGAGGAGAGCAAAGGAAAAGGGATTGTTGAGATTGACCGTGTAAAGGATATGATTTGTATCGGTCGGGGTAGTATTTCAACAAAAATGCTCAATGAAGAGGCGATGCGTTCGGGCATTGCGGCTTTAAAGAACTTTCTTGTGCTTGCTGCTCACCATGGAGTAGCGAAGGAAAATGTTATTGCATTTGCTACCAGCGCAATCCGTGAAGCAAAAAATCGAGTTGATTTTATTCAAAGGATAAGAGAAGAGACTGGTCTTAAAGTCAAGGTTATATCTGGTAGAGAGGAGGCTGAATATATCTATTACGGAGTTCGTAATGCCGTGAAGATCAATAAAAGTTTTGACCTTCTTTTTGATATAGGGGGTGGTTCCGTTGAGTTTATCATTGCAAATAATAAAGGAGTTCAGCTTCTTGAGAGCCGTAAAATAGGCGTGGCGAGAATGTTTGAACGATTCGTGTTCTCAGATCCTATTGCTCGATATGATATCAAGATGCTCGAACAGTTTTTTTTAGCAGAGATGGTCTCTGCTGTTGAAAAAGCTGCAGAGTTGAAGGTTACCCGAGCGATTGCTTCTTCTGGAACGGCTCAGAATATTGCTCGTATGATTTGCTCGATGAATGGCAGAGAGAATAATATATCGCTCAATAATAGCGTCTTTACACGCAAGGAGTTTCAAGCTCTCTATAAGGCTGTGATTCCTCTTAATTCGGTTGAACGTAGGCAATTTACTGGCCTTGATGCAAACAGGGTTGATTTGATTGTTCCGGGGTTGATTCTTGTTGATATGATTTTCAGGTTGTTCAATCTCAGTGAAATTGTGGTTTCGGATTATGCCCTTCGGGAGGGTATGGTACTGCACTATCTCAAGGATCGTTTGAATGCAGGAAGTGGGCAGGAAAATGATTTTGAGCTGGATATCCGCAAGGAGAGTGTTTATGAACTCGGGTTTCGATGTGACTGGGATCGTGAGAATTCAGAACATGTCGCCAGTCTGGCTCTTCAGCTGTTCGATGGTTTAGCATCTTTGCATAATCTTGGAGAACCCTATAGGGAACTTCTCGAATATGCGTCACTTCTTCATAATATCGGGGCGTTTATTTCCATCTCTTCACATCACAAGCATAGCCAGTATATTATCATAAATGGAGAGCTTCGCGGATTTTCTCCGATGGAAGTAGAGCTTATTGCCCATGTTGCCCGTTATCACCGTAAATCGCCTCCTTCGGAGAAGCATGCAGCATACAATGCACTCAAACCTGTGTATAAAAGGGCCGTTGATGTGCTTTCAGGGATCCTACGCCTTGCTAATGGTCTTGAACGAGGTCACCGGCAGAACATTTTGAATGTTAATGTTACAGTAAAAGAGAATGTAATTACGCTTCATCTTAAGCCACGCTTTGAACCCGATATTGAAATCTGGGCAGCTGAGCAGTTGAAATCATGGATGGAAACGGTTCTGCAAAAAACAATTATCATTAAATCAGAGTGAAATGAAAGGATCGGCAACCACTCAAAGGATCGCCGATACCCTTTTTAAGGAAGGTTCACTATGGTTTGAATCGGCTTTTTGTAAAGGGTTAGAGGAGGACGCCCTGCTTTTTTCCAATCCTGTGGAGGTAGTGACGCTCTCCTCACTTTCAGGTCTGGAGGAGTTTTTCAAAGTGCTTGAGGAAAAACTTGCTGAAGGGTATTTTCTTGCTGGATGGCTGAGTTATGAGGTTGGTTATGGGTTTGAACAGACTCTTTTTGCCGTCGATGCAGCACAACTTCCTCCTTCACCCCTTGCTTGGTTTGGGGTTTTCAGGAATCCGGAACATTTTTCAAAAGAGATTGTTGAAGAGCTTTTTTCTGAGAAAGTAACGGTCACTTCTGGCGTTTTATCGTTCAACCTTTCACAAGAAGAGTATGGTGATAAGATGCGGTTTCTCAAAGATGAAATTGCTGCTGGCAATGTTTATCAGGTGAATTTTACCGGTCGTTACCCGGTTACCTGTAAAGACAGTGCGGTGGATCTGTTTTGTGCATTGAGGGGTGCACAACCCTCATCATACACAGCCTACCTCAATACTGGTGAACGTACCATTCTTTCTTTTTCTCCTGAGCTTTTCTTTCGCCGGTCCGGGTCGGTGATTGAAACGATGCCTATGAAGGGGACTGCTCCGAGAGGAAGCAGTTTTGAAGAGGACAGTTGTTTGAAAGAAGATTTGGCCCGATGCAGTAAAAACCTTGCTGAAAATCTCATGATTGTTGACTTGTTGCGAAACGATCTTGGCAGGATTTGCAAGCCAGGTTCTGTCGAAACCGAAGGATTGTTTGCGACAGAAACTTATCCGACCCTGCATCAGATGGTTTCAACAATCCGTGGAGAGCAGAGGGAGGATATTGGGTTGTATGAGCTTTTCAAGGCACTTTATCCTTCTGGATCAATAACGGGAGCGCCAAAGATAAAAGCCATGAAACTGATACAATCACTTGAAACAAAACCTAGAGGAGTCTATACAGGTGCCATTGGCTTTATTATGCCTAAAGGGGATATGGTTTTTAACGTGGCCATCCGTACTGTTGAGTTATCTGGAAATGAGGGTAGCTATGGTGCCGGGAGCGGTATAGTGTGGGACTCTGACTCTCAAGAGGAGTATCGGGAGTGTCAACTCAAAGCGAAAATACTTACTGATGCCAGCAATGTAGATCTTGAACTTTTTGAAAGTATTCTGTGGTGTGGAGGTTATCTTTGGCTTCAAGAGCATCTTGACCGACTTGGGTTGTCAGCCAGAATATTGGATTTCCCCTGTAACCATGTTGCTGCCAGCATGTTGCTGATAGAGCTGGAAAAAAAACTGCACCGATCAGGCAGGCGCTTCAAGGTAAGGCTCAGCCTATCGTTTCAAGGAGTATTCAACGTCACTTATGAGCCGGTAGAAGTGCCTGATTCTGGGATGCCAGTTAAAATCTGTCTAGCTTCGGACAAAACGGAATCATCTTGGCCTCTTCTTTATCACAAAACCACCTCAAGAGAGCTCTATGATTCATACTATAGTCTAGCGCGTAAAAACGGTTACGATGAAGTTTTTTTTCTTAATGAGCGCGAGGAATTGACTGAAGGGGCCATCAGCAATATTTTTATTCGTAAAGGGCGCCATTTTTTTACCCCTCCGTTACATTCTGGACTTCTCAATGGTATTTTTCGCCAATATTTTCTTGCTACACGATTTTTTGCTTCTGAAAAAACGCTGACTCTTCAGGACGTGATTGAGGCTGATACGATCTACATCGCAAATTCTGTGCGTGGTTTGAGACCCGCAGTGTTCAACGGCGATCAAATAACGCTCTAATGGTTGATGGAAGAAAAAAAGAGCTTATATTTTAAGGTGTAATCATTTTCATTAGGGCCTCACTAAATAATTACCGCTCAACGACATGCGTGACCACACTCCTGACTTCAAAATGAATGAGCTGAGCCTTGACAATAAGGTGCTCATTCGCCAAACCGTACAACAGTTGCTTGAGAAGCTTTCGGTTGACGGTAAACTGACTTGCGATACCCTGCTTGAATTCTGGATTGAAGTGCCTGGTGTTAAGCGTCCACGCGGTACGTTTAGAGGGGGATTTCTGATGCCTGACAGCTTTATTTATATCAGTGACTATTTTCAGTCTGATAACGATACTCCCCATATTCTCAAGCCTGGCCAGACCTATGCTGATGAAGGACTCACCCTTGAGAAGGTTTGGGATGATCTTCTTGATGAACTTTACTACCAGGTTGAAATTTTTACTTCTCAGGTTTCTTCAGGAAAAGGTGTGACGCTTGAACTGTGGGCAGGCAATCGGCAGCGTCCTGAGGGTGAGTGGATCTATGCAGTTGATCGTAAAGTCGAACTCGGTTAGGTTTTTGATGGATAATCGCAGATGCTGCTTACTGGACAATGAGGGCATTCCGGCTTTTTCGCTTTGCAGGTGTAACGTCCGTGCAGCAGCAGGTAATGATGAAAATTGATAACCCATGCTTCGGGAATAATTTTCATAAGTTCCGTTTCGGTTTGTTCTGGTTTGTCTGTCCGTACCAGACCGATTCTGTTTGAAACCCGGTGTACATGAGTGTCGACAGGCATGACCGCTTGGTGGAAAGCGTTGCTCAATACAACATTCGCGGTTTTTCTGCCTACCCCAGGCAGGCTTTCGAGTCCTTCTCTTGTATCGGGGATATTTCCGTTATAATTCGTAACCAGTATCCGGCTGACTTCAAGGATGTTTTTTGCCTTGTTGTTGAAATAATTGATTGAGCGCACAAAACCTTTGACGGTGTCGAGGTCCATTCGGCTCATGCTTTCGGCATCCGGTGCGCTCCTGAAAAGCTCCCGGGTAATGACATTAACCTGTTTATCCGTTGCCTGGGCTGCCAGAATAGTAGCCACAAGCAACTGGAAAGGGTTTTCGTACTGAAGTTCGCTTTTCGGATTCGGGTATTTATTTCCCAGCACCTCATTGAGAAAAACAATTTTTTCTTCAGGGATTTGCTTCATCTTCCCTTATGTATCGATTTCTGTTTTCTCAATATCACTCTCTGTTTTCTGAACCTTTGTGACAGATTGGTCTATAAGCCCTCTTCCGTTTTTGTGGACTTTACCTTCAGCTTTAAGATCATTAAAAATGGCATCAAGAATGCCGTTGACAAATTTGCTGCTTTTATCGGTGCTGTTAAACTTCTTGGCGATTTCGATTGCTTCATTGATTGATACCTTTGGCGGAATGTCCTCGCAGTAGAGGATTTCTGTCAGGGCCATCCGAATGATGTTTTTATCAATGATCGCAATACGACTCATGTCCCAGTTAAAGGTATGCTTCACGATATACTTATCAATTTCTTCCATGTGCTCTTTGATGTTTTTCAGCAGCATATTGAAAAACTTCATAGCATTGGCATCCTCAAGAATTTCCTGGGTCAAAAGCCAGCCTGCAGCCGAATCTATGTCTGTATCTCTGATTTCGATAGTATAGAGCGCCTGTAATATTTTTTCACGAATTTGTCGACGGTACGTCTTCATAAAAGAGCAGTTAATTGATTGAAGATTTGAGGATCTCGCTGATCACAATATCGGTCTGGCTTAAGTTTTCATAGATGATATGCGGATTGTGCTTTTGCAGTTCTTCCGCAGAATAGGTACCGGTGGCTACGGCAATTGACTTCGCATTCAATGCCCTTGCACATACAATGTCGTGTTCGGTGTCGCCAATAATTATGATATCGGTCTCTGAAAATTTTTTTCCAGTCAGTTGGTATGCTTTTTCAACAGCAACCGCAGGCAGTTCGTTGCGACTTTGTCCATCATCAGCAAAGGCGCCGAACGGGAAATAATGGTTTATTTCGGGAAGAAGTAATTTGTGTCGCCCTGATCCTTCGAAATTTCCTGTCAGGAGACCGAGCATAAGTTCGGAACTTGCTGAGAGTTGGTCAAGGAGCTCACGTATTCCTTCCATAAGGATAACATCTGAGGGTTTGGCTTGCAAACGAAACTTTTCAATATAAGTTTGTTTAGCTTCGTCGAATTTTTCTGCAATCTCAGTGTCGCTTAGCCCGGCATTTTGAAGCACTTCATAGATAATGATACTGTCCATCTTGCCAGCAAAATTATGGGTGCCAGCACTTCCTTCAGTACCGTAGACTTCTTTCAACGCGTCCATAAGGATACGACGATTGATACTGTTCACTGTCAGCAATGTTCCATCGATATCAAATAACACAAGTTTTCTCAGCATATCATATTCCGGAAACCTTCAACCGCTTATTTTTTCAAGTCGTACAGGGATAAGCTTTGATACCCCTTCCTCTTCCATGGTGACTCCATAAAGAGTCTGGCAGGAAGCCATGGTTTTTTTGTTGTGGGTAACAATAATGAATTGGGTGTTATTCTCAAATTTTTTCAGGAGTTTAATAAACCGGGTTACATTAGCGTCGTCCAAGGGGGCATCCACTTCATCGAGAATGCAGAACGGACTGGGTTTGACCAGATAGATTGCAAAAAGGAGAGAGAGGGCTGTAAGTGCCTTTTCACCACCGCTGAGCTGTTCTATGGAAAGCGGTTTTTTGCCTTTAGGTTTTGCAACAATTTCTATATGAGCATCAAGAGGATCTTCGCTGGCATGAATGATGAGATCTACTTCATCTTCAGCATCGAAGAGCTCCCGGAAAATACCTATAAAATTTTTGCGGACAGCATGGAAGGTTTCGTCAAATTTTTCCTGAGCAGTTTTGTTGATTTCATCGATCGTTGCTCGAAGCTGAGTTTCAGCGCTCAACAGATCCTCTTTTTGTGCCGTAAGAAAATCAAATCGTTCTTTTTCACCTTCATACTCGTCCAGAGCGAGCTCATTGACCGCGCCAAATTGTTCGCGTTGGTTGTTGAGGATTTCAAGCTTTAGCTGTGCGGATTTCGGGTCGAATGAGTGTTCGATGTCTGGCTGCGCCATAGTGGCAAGGTCGCAATTGTATTTTATTTGAGCTTCGGTGAAGAGATGGTCAAGTGAATGCTCAAGTTGTATACGGTCTTTGTTGAGGGCTGAAAGCAGTTGCTGGCAGACCTCGTGTTTTCGCCGAAGATCTCTGAGTGCCGCCTGGGTTTGATGATGCTGGGCCTGATGTTCACGATATGCAGTTTCAAGTTCATTGACTGCTTTCTGCTCTTCAGCGGCTACAATAAGCAGTGCGTCCAGTTCTTTTTTTATCCGCTCGAAAGCGTTGTGGTTTGCCTGTTTATTCTTTTGAGCAGTTTCAATGTCGCTGTTTAGTTTTTTGATTTCATTATGCAATGATAGAAGCTTTTCTGAACAGGCGGCTCTGTTGATTCTAAGTTTCTCAAGTTCAAGGAGAGCATCCTTATAACGGCTCTGACTTGCCTGGACTTCCATGCCGAACTGATGATGGCGTGTTTCGAGGGTGGTAAGATTTTCCTGCATGTGCTGGATTTTTTCACGGAAAAGCTTGCTCTTCGATGCACTGATACTGATTGCAGGGAGGAGTTCGTTCAGTTCAGATTCCCAACTGTTTTTTTGAATCAGTATGGCAGCGATCTCTTCCTCGGTTTGCACAGCATCCCGGTTTCTTTCGCTTTTTTCGGCTTCGAACCTTGCCGACTTTTTTTCTAGTCCTCCAAGTTCTCCTGAGAGCAGTTCAATCGCCTTTTGCTGGCCAGCTACTTTGATTGAGGCAAGCTCATTGCGCAGTTGCTGAAGAAGTTCCTCCTCCTGCTGGATTGATTTTTCGAGGGCAGCGTGCTCTTTTTGAAGCAGGTCCCGTTCGGCTTTTTTTCCTAAGCGCAGCCCTTCATTGTTTTTTGAGCTCCCACCATACACCAGACCTTTTCCAGAGAATGTTTCCCCTTCAAGAGTTACAAATGAACAGTTGCGATTGAGCAGGGCGAGGCTTTCAGCTCTTTCGAGATCGGGTACGATATAGCTTTTGTCGAGCATCAGCAGAAGCGCATTATGCAGCTCCGAGGGATAAGAAATAACCTCAAGAGTTTTTATTGCACCGCTGATTTCGGGGTAATTGCTTTCGGTGGTTCGGGTGATGAGATCGAGTACGAGGAAATTAACTTTTCCCTTGTTTGACTTTATGAGATGGGCAATACCATCCTTGGCCTCACTGAGTGACTGGCATACATAGAAGCTCATACTTTCGCCAAGTGCAGCATTGACGGCTTTTTTGTATGAAGCATCAAGCGATATAAGATCGGACATGCATCCCAGATCATGGTTTCCGCTTTTTTGCTTTTCCAGGAATCCGATGCCTTCAGGCATTCCCTCAAAATTGTCGAGCACTGAATTAGCGAGTAGAATCTGGTTATGCACTTTGTCACGACTGGACCTTTGAAGAAGGAGACTCTCTTTTTTAGCATCTATCTGACTCGACACTTTTTCCTGCTGTTCTCTTAATACCCGCTCCAGGCTTTTTGCTTCGGCAATCTGTAACGATTTGGTTTTAATGTCATCCAAGAGTTGTTCTTCATCTTTTTGGGAGCCTTTGAGCTTTTCAAGAATCGAAAGTTTTTTTACTTCGAGCCGTTCAGCGGTTGTTCGCAGATATTCTTTTTTCGATTCAAGAGTGCGTTTTGTCAAGGTGAGCTGGTTGGCGGCACTTTCTGCTTCTGCGAATAACTTGCGTTCCCGGGCAAGTTCAGTTCTCTTTTCTTTGAGGGTTGTGTTAAGCTGGTCGTGTTCAGTAACGAGGTTTTGAAATGATGTCTGCAGGTTGCTGCATGCCTCTTCAGCAGGAGCTTTGCGCTTCACCAGTTCACTTTCGAAGAGCTCCTGCTCACGGATTCTGTACTCTTTATTACTGATGATTCCTTTGATCCGCAGGATTTCCGAGGCAAGGTTTTTTTGATGCTCATCGGACTGTAATAGTTGTTTTTCGAGAACATGAATCTGCTGATTGCTTTCGTTCAGCTTTTTCTGTAACCCGGAGAGTGTTGTTTCCTGATGAAGCAGCAACAGCTCCTTTTCCTGCAAGGCGCTGTCTTCTGAGATGATTTTTGTTGCGCACTGCTGGTTCAGGAGCTCTTCTTCACTGATGCGGCGCTTCATTGGCTCCAGCTTTTCACGGAACTCTTCCATGGCGAGCCATGAGAGGGTAAGTTCAATTTCCCGTATCTCTTTTTTCAGCGCTCTGAGCTTTTCGGCTTTTCTGACCTGGAGTTTCAGACTCCTCACTTTCTTACCAACTTCAGCAAGAATATCGTCAACTCTCGAAAGATCGCGTGAAGCACTTTCAAGGAGCTTGAATGTTTGTTTTCGTCTTTGTTTATAGCGGGTTATGCCTGCTGCTTCCTCAAAAAGTTTAAGGCGTTCCTCGCTTTTGTTACTGATAATTTCTTCAATCATTTTCAGCTCAATGACTGAATAAGCATCGCTTCCCATACCTGTATCGGTAAACAGGTCAAGGATATCTTTAAGGCGGCAGCTTACCTGATTTAAAAGAAACTCGCTTTCGCCACTGCGGTAAAGGCGGCGGGTGACGGTTACTTCGGTGTATTCAATCGGGAGGACATTTCGGGTGTTTTCGATAGTCAGTGAGACTTCTGTAAGGCTGAGGGGCTTGAAATTTTTTGACCCGTTAAAAATTATGTTTTCCATTTTTGCTGACCGGAGCAATGATGACTTCTGTTCACCAAGTACCCAGCGCATGGCATCGACAATATTTGTTTTGCCGCACCCATTTGGGCCAACAATTGCTGTTAGACCTTTGTCGAATTTTATTCTGACTTTATGGGCAAAGCTTTTAAAGCCAAAAAGCTCAATTTTCGAAAGATACATCTGAATGGTGGGGTTGACGATCTCAATTCAGCGGTTTCGATTCAGCTTAAGAGAGCAAAGTTAAGAAAAAAACAGAATACAGAAAAAATACCTACTCTCACTCAAAGCATCTGTTACTCAGTTTTCAGAAGTTCTTCAACGACACGCAGGCTTTGCATGGCGGCTTCAACATCGTGTACTCTGAGGATACTGGCGCCGTTATAGAGGGCTATGGTTCCAGCAGCTATGGTGGCAGGAAGTCTTTCGGAAGGGGGAGGTGTTTTATGCCCTGATTTGGTAATGGCATGGCCGAGAAAAGATTTTCGAGATACTCCGGCAAGAATCGGTCGGCCGAGAGCGAGGAGAGAACCGAGATTATTGAGTAACCGGAAGCTTTCTTTCACGCTTTTACCAAAACCGAAACCGGGATCAATAATAATGTCATTGATCGAATGAGCTTTTGCCCGTGCTATGGAGTTACTCAGAAAGCTGCTGACATTTGCTATGATATCTTCTTTGCCGGAGTCTATTCCGGTACTCCAATCCATGGACTCGGGTTTTACCAGAGTGTGCATAAGGATAACGGCAGCCTGATATTTACGGCAAATAGCTGGAAGGTGGTGGTCGAAGGTGAAGCCTGAAATGTCGTTGACAAGATGAGCCCCAGCTTGCAAGGCTTTTTCAGCTACGTTGGCCTTGTAGGTGTCGATTGAAATAATAACGTCGGTTTTTTGACGTAAAAGAGTAATCAGTGGTACGGTTCGTTCTATTTCTTCAGCCTCTGAAATTATTTCTGCGCCAGGTCGGGAAGATTCGCCACCAATGTCGATAATCGAAGCTCCAGCATGAATCATTGCAAGCGCATGATCAAATGCACGGTCAAGATCGACCTTGCATACTTTTTTCTGAAATGCACCTCCGTCATAAAATGAATCGGGTGTGGTATTCAGGATGCCCATGATTACCGGCCCTTTGGAGAGGTCGAGTGTGCGCCCGGCGCAGTTGATCTGGAAAAAGTTCTCTTTTAATGTATCGCTGCTCATGGCAAGAACACCTTTTTCAGGTTACACTGAATGGAACCGGTGTGAATGTGAGGACAAAGATGGCTATGGCTATCCATCCAACAATTTTTCTTGGTGTTGCCAATGGATGGTCGTTCCACGTTTGAGGGTGTTTTACACCAATGAGGCGGGAGAGGATAATTGCCCACAGCATCCAGCCTGACCATGACCAATGCAGAAGTATTGGTGGAATCAAAGCAATAGCGGCTGGTTGGATCAAGCTGAGCAGCAGTTCCAGAAAAGCAGGGGAACCAAGAACTATTATAAACACCAGAAACGCTTTTGCTGTTGCTTCGTGTCCTTTTCGACCGAACATGGTGTAGGTGATATGACCACCATCAAGCTGACCGACAGGAAGCAGGTTAAGAGCAGTTACCAGTGAGCCAAGCCATCCGGTGAAGAGAAATGGATAGTGATACATTTCAGTCATTGGCGGAAGGTTCTTTGGAGCGATGATGTACTCCAGCGCCATCCATAACAGATTTTTTCCCAGGCAAAGACTTCCTTCGGGAGCGGGTGTTTGCAGGCCACCCTGCATCAGGAATTCGGGATGAATGGTGTAGATAAAATCAGCAGGTGGAAGATTTAAAAAGCCGTAGATCAGAAGTCCTGCACATACAAAAAAACCACTTAGCGGGCCTGCTATGCCGATATCGAACAGTGCATTGGTTCCCGATATTCTCTCCTTGATTTTGATGACCGCCCCCATCGTGCCCAGACTGAGAAGAAGCGGGAGGGGAGGTACGGGAATGTAATAGGGAAGAGTTGCCTGCACACGATGGTGCAGTGTTGCAAAAAAATGACCGAACTCGTGTATGCTTAAAAATAGCAATAAACAGAACGAGTAGGGGATACCTGAGGCAAGAGTGCTGAGGAAGAGAGGGAGCGAAGAAAATGTTACTGAGTGCCCTCCCCAGAAAGCTCCTGCCCACAGTGTTGTAATCACCGTCAAAAGAAAGAGTGTCAGATGTAGTGGATAGTTCTGTGCGGCAGGTTTGGTTCGTGGTTGAAATATCGGAAAACTCATAACATCACTAGCTGAAACATTAATGAACGCAACGGCGGCCTTAGTCTTTATCGATGGTCTTTTTTTCGCCGAACGTTGCGACCAGGCCGTTAATCAGCGCCTGTTTATCTTCAGCATTCAACTTCGCTTCCGGATGAGCAGGCAGATAGATGAAAAGCGGCATTTTGCCTTCTTTTACCTCTTCAGCAGATTTATCGCCCTCATTTTTTCCTGGACGTCCCCATTCAGAAACATTGAGAACACCTCGCCCAAAGGAGACATCAAGCGCAGTAAGCCAGGATACCGGAGCTACAGAACTGTACCAAGGCCATACGGTTTCGTTTGAATGGCAATCCTTACATGCCCGGTTAAACAACTCTTTAGTTTTTGGTGAGTCCCACTTTGGTTCACCAGTGATTGGTGGGTTTTTGTGGTCTCGACCGTAAGGTATAAACTGAATGACCACAAGAGCGATTGCAGCACCTGTTAAAAATTTAACAAAGTTCATGATTGAGAGACTCCTTTTCTTGTTTTTGTCAGAGCCCTGTTGTTCGGGAACAACATTGATCCAATTGTATGTAAAAAAGGAACAAAATAATCACTTATTGGGCTGTTTTCACAGAAATACACTAAGTTTTATCACTTTTTAGTGATAGTTTAAAGATTTTAATGATTTAAGCAAAATCCCCTTAAACTATTCTCTATAAATCGGTTACAGTTTTCCCTCTTGGGTCAGAATTTCCGAATTTCCGACTTTTAAGGCAAAAATAGACCTTTATACGACACTAACACGTTTTCCTTGAAATTTACAGGCAAATAACACATAACTATTACTTTATACGGGCGCGCCATCAAACCTTATTGTAAGGACGCTCTGCGGCCATGAACAGGAAACAGTATGGTTTTTTCTGCCGGTCGCAATTTCCGCGATGATATCAAGTTCCAGTTCTGAATAGAATTTTCGAGCTGAAATCAAGCCGTCAAGGGCGAAAGGTCCGATCCCCTGCAAAGCGGCTACGAAAGGAACACCACCGGTAAGAAGCAGACTCCGGAAACCATCAATGCCGACAAAAGCTGTGGTGGTATATTTGGCAGATTGGGCAATCATTATGGCAAGCTGGCCTGGAGAGAAATGGTGCAGACTGTGCGATATCACCACAAGGTCAAATTCCTCCTTTGTGAATGCCTGCTCCTCCAGGTTAAAAGCATTGAGCAACCTGAAGTTAACAGGAAGCTTTTTTTTCGCTGCATTAAGGTTTCCTTCTTCAATAAAAGCAGGAACAATATCGGATCCGGTAATGGAAAACGGCAGTTTTTTTCGTTGCATTGATGCAGCCAGTTCAAAGACGAGTCCTCCAGCACCGCTAGCCAGTTCAAGAATCCGTACTTCTCTTTTTTTGCGTTCTATTACATCACGCATCAATGGAAGAAGGATATCGACATAACGGGGATAAAGCTGCATCATCGTGTTTTGGCGGTCAAGCGCCTGAACCATTTCAAGCCGTTCAGTTTCAGGAACGTTCAGATCGTCCATAAACTCAGTTTCCGAGGTGCGTATAGCCCGGTCGAGTAACTCGGAGAGGAAAAAACCACCACCAAGCTCCTGTGATACTTTAAACCGCTCATCAAGAAAACGTGAAACTACTTCGTCTGTCTTCTGTTGCAGTTCAGCCATATTCAACCATCTCACGGGGAAAACACCCGCTGAACGAAGGTTGGAAAGAGCTTTATAACCGGCGGTTTTCAGCTGCAGCATAATATTGATACTCTTGTACTCTTATGGTTTTCTTCCCATACTTCTACTATATTAATATAACAATAGTCAAAGATTTTTATCCAGACTGTTTCAATTCCCTCTTCATACGTTAAGATCAACGTAAAAACGTCTATAATGCGTATCTTTGGTCTATTACTTAACGGTTAATAACGTTTCAAGCTTAAGGTTTTATGGCATATTTTAAACATCTCTGCTTCATAGAGGCACCTCAGACAATTATCACACCTTTTCCCCGGTTTATTACAGACTGTATAGGAGTGTGTTATCTTGCTGCAGCTGTTGCCGATGATGTTGAAAGCGTTGTCATGCCAGACAATTTCTATAATGATGGAATTTTTGACAGCCTCGAAGCACTTCTGAAAAAACGGCCTATAGATCTTGTCGCAATTTCATCAATGACCGGAGCTTTTCACCAGGCAGAACGACTTGCCCGTATTGCCAAGAAAGCAGGAGCTTTTGTTGTTATGGGCGGTTTTCATCCAACAGCGCTGCCTGAAGAAGTTTTAAAGCTTGCCTCTGTTGATGTTGTTGTTATCGGAGAGGGGGAAGAGACCTTTAGAGAACTCGTGCTTAAAGGGCCTTCAGGTGATGTAAAAGGAATTGCTTACAGGGAAGGTGGTGGCGTTGTCTATACTGGCAGGAGGGATGTCATTGCCAATATTGATTCGATTCGATTTCCGTTACGCTCTCTCAGGCCTGAGCGATATGGAGAAAAAGGCGATGCATACTCTATTGATACGATCTACACCTCGAGGGGATGCCCGTGGTCGTGTTCGTTTTGCGCCAATGACCAGATGCATAAAGGCTGGAGAGGCAGAAGTGCTGAAAATGTGGTTGAGGAGATCGCGCTTTTGCACGATCCAAAAAATAAAAAGCTCATTAAAATCTGGGATGCAAACTTCCTGACCAATATCGGAAGGGCAGAGAAAATCTGCGATCTTATGATCGAAAGGGGGCTTACCAATTTCAGGATTATGACGGAGTCCAGAGCGAAAGACCTTGTCAGGGCCGAACGGATCCTTGACAAACTTCGACGTGTAGGGCTGAGTAAAGTGGGCCTCGGAATTGAAAGCCCAAGCGAAGCTACACTGGCACTCATGAACAAAAAAAACAGTCTTGATGATGTAGCCAAAGCCATAGAGCTTTGCAGCAAAAACAGCATTGGTGCAGAAGGGTATTTTATTATCGGGCATTATACCGAAAACATACAAGACACCATTGCCTACCCGGAATTCGCAAGATCGCTTGCTCTCAGGCAGGCCCTTTTTATGGTTATGACCCCGTACCCTGGTACAGGGATATATAAAGAGTATAAGCAGGAAGGGAAAATACTCTCATTTGACTGGGATCTTTATAACAACTACTGCCCGGTTATTGCGACCCGCAGTATGGACAGTGATACCCTCATTGCCATGCTGGCGTATTGTAATGTTGCCTTCAACCGTTATAAGTCGGCCATGAAGCGTAACAGCACAAACGCTGTTCTCTTGAGCTTTATGATAGACCTTTTTCAACTCACCTGGTTGATGAGGGTAAACAAAAATTTATCGAGCAAAGAGATCAGTGATCTCTTGTTCAATGCACTTCTCAGGCTTTTAGACCACGAGCATGGGGTGGTAGAACAACCCGTCACCAAAAAATGTAAAACATTACAGCAGCCTCTTTCCCTCAGGATTCTGCACTCAAGTGATAAAAGTATTGATTTTCAACTCTCAGAGCGGGCAGGAAATCGGGTGCTTACCATGAATGCAGACCAAAACAAACAACTCTCTCAGGGCCCAGAGATCAGACTGGACGAACTTGTTCGGTGCGCCTGCGCAGTTTCAATGGATAAATTGATGAGCGTACTCTATAGAAATGAGTGGATTCGAAACAACCCTGGAAGAATGACAGGTCTTATTTTTTCACTAATTGCCGATCGCGAAGTTTTAGGCTTTGCAGCGAAACTCGCAAAACTCTTTCTCAGTTCATATCGCAGTTCCGCAAAAGTGGCGTGAAATATTGGGAAATATTGTTGGTATTTCGGGTGCTCTGTTGAGTTAATTGATGACGGTTAGTGTGTCGTTGCCCTCGTCCTCATTTATGTATTTCGGTTGACGGCGTCCGAAGAGTTCGGGTCTGGTGCGTTCGAGGAACCAGGCGCTGGCGTGCCAGTCTTTTTTAGCAGCATTGTGAATGATGTCGATGTGAGTTTTTATGCAGCGTGACTCGGCCACAGGAACTCCCTCGTACAATTCGCGCTGCAGGCTCTTGATTCCCTTCTCGGAATCTTCCTCCCCTTTTTTGTACCATAAGTAGTAGGTTTTTCGGCAGATGCCTGATATTTCACAGGCATTAGGGATACTCATGCCTTGAGTTAGAGAATCCAGGATATTGGTGATTCGTTCTTTTTGAAGCTTCATGATGAATCTGCTCTACGTTTTAAGACGTTTTAGTACGGAGTGCAATGATGTTGGTACCATTGCTTCTTTTTGTAGTATAGTAACTTTTAGGTATTCTTAAGGCAAAAAAAAATGATGAAATTATAAATATTGAGTTGAAGTGGGATAGCAAGCAGAGGGGGAATGGACAAGTTACCCCATTATCTTTTTTGGGGGAATAATGCACAGTTGTTACCTTTGGGTGATTAAAAAGTTCTAGATCGGTATTTACAGGTTATAATTGTGTATAGGATGATTGAGGCTCAGAATTTACGGTGGTATGCTGTCTATGTACGGTCGCGGTATGAAAAAAAAGTACATCAGACCTTGCTTGAACAGGAGCTTACGAGTTTTTTGCCCTTGCTTGAAACCTGGAGGCAGTGGAGCGATAGAAAGAAAAAGGTAAGCGATCCGTTGTTTCGAGGGTATGTGTTTGTGAACATTGATTTTCGTAAAGATCATGTTCATGTACTTGAAACAGAAGGTGTTGTGAAGTTTATCGGGATTGGTAAAAACCCTTCGGTTATTGGCGAAAAAGACATTGATTGGCTTAAAAAGCTGGTAAGGGAACCTGATGCGATCAATGAGACGGTTGCTGTGATACCTACAGGCCAGAAGGTAAGAGTACTTGCGGGTCCGTTTAAGGATTTAGAGGGTGTTGTTGTAAAACAGGGCAGGGAGACCAAGTTTGTGGTTTATTTTGAGAGTATCATGCAGGGGGTGGATGTAAGCATTTTTCCGGATTTGCTTCTGCCGATTTAAGCGAAAACAACATCGCATGATGTTGGATCAGTTGGGGAAATTCAACCATAATGGAGGATTTTTGGAACCTAAAGAGCATGCCTCAGTTCGAGATATTTTTAGTCTGCCGGTGATTGTGGCGGCTCTGGGTTATTTTGTTGATATTTATGATCTGGTGCTTTTCAGCATTGTAAGGGTACCGAGTCTGAAGTCGTTTGGGCTTTCGGGAAAGGAGCTCATTGATTATGGCGTTTATCTGCTCAATATGCAGATGATTGGTATGCTGGTTGGAGGAATCCTCTGGGGTTGGCTTGGCGATAAGAAGGGCAGGCTGAAAATTATGTTTGCGTCTATTCTGCTTTATTCGATCGCCAATATTGCCAATGGCTTTGTTTCGTCGCTTCCGGCTTATGCGATTTTAAGGTTTATAGCAGGTGTGGGCCTTGCCGGGGAGCTTGGTGCAGGGATTACCCTTGTGTCGGAGGTGCTGCATACCCGAATACGTGGTTACGGGACCATGCTTGTTGCTTCAATTGGAGTTTCGGGAGCTATTTTAGCTAATGTTGTGGCTAATACCTATGAGTGGCATAATGCTTTTTTTATTGGTGGGGGTCTTGGACTTTTGCTGCTTGCCGCCCGGGTGAAGGTTGCTGAATCGGGGATGTTTAAAGCTATGGAGGCAAAAACAGGGGTGAGCAGAGGGAATATGTTTGCCTTGTTTACTGACCGCAACAGGTTTTTCCGCTATATCAACTCTATCATGATAGGAGTTCCGATCTGGTTTGTGGTTGGAGTGCTTATTACTTTTTCACCTGAATTTGCTGTTGAGCTTCATATTTCCGGACCGGTTTCGGCTGGCAACGCTGTGATGTATTGCTATCTCGGGTTGGTGTTTGGGGATCTTTCAAGCGGGTTGTTGAGCCAGATTCTGCAGAGTCGGAAGAAGGTGATTTTGCTTTTTATGCTGCTTACGGTTGGTGCCGTTGCACTTTATTTTATGCAGGGGAACAAAAGCCCGCAATTCTTTTACATTGTTTGTGCTATCCTTGGCTTTGCAGGTGGGTACTGGGCTATTTTTGTGACCGTTGCCGCTGAACAGTTTGGCACGAATCTTCGTGCAACTGTTGCTACTACAGTACCTAATCTGGTGCGAGGTATGGTGGTGCCGATTACTCTGTTGTTTCAGTTCAGCAGAGGTTTATTTGGACTTGAATCGGGGGCATTGCTGGTTGGGGGTATTTGCATTATTGCGGGCTTTTTTTCGCTAGGAGCGCTTGAAGAGACCTTCCACAAGGATTTGGATTATTATGAGCTTATCTAAAAAATAGTACTGAGGAAGGAAGTACTGAGGAACAGAGGGATGGTTTTAGGGATTATGCCGATTTTTTTCTTTTTGATCTTTGTGCAGGTAGTCCATAAAGCATGCCTTCTGCACTGATATCTTCATCAATGTCGGGCCAGTGAATGCCGATACCGTTACCGATGATTTCGAAGTTTTGTCTCTGTTTCTTTGATGCTTCTGATAAACGCCATGACCATGTCATGGGAACACTGATGGTACGACCGTCCTCCAGCGTTGCGGAAATCATTTCATCTGTTATTTCAACAGCATTAATTCGGGGTTCACTATTGGCCGCAGTGTTCATACCAGCAATTTTTTATAAGGTTATGTTTAAGTCGAATCTGTTTATAAATCGTGTTGAGTTCTTTTGATGAAAATCCGTAATTTTTCGCTAATGAAACGGGTTCGATCCAAAATTTACAGATTTTGTTGTCCTTACTGACATGGACATGCATTTGTTCGTTACAATCAAAGCTAAAGAAAAAAAATCTGAATCCATTTGAAAGTTCCTTAAGAGTGGGCATCAGTTTTGAAATTTATTAGCCAAATTTATTTTAATTACGAATTGTATTGATTTTCCAAAGAAAGGCGATGTTCTTTTTTTATGGTTCTTCGTTTTCGCAAAACGCTGTGATTATCACGTAAATAATATGTTATGCAATAAATAGTGGATCTCAAAATGAATGTTTTGTGGAAATGTCCCACCTTATGGTTGGGACATTTCCATTTTAAGGAATTTGCCGGTGTAGGAGTTTTCCATTTTGGCAATTTGATGAGGGGTGCCTTCGGCAATTATCTTTCCGCCTTCGTAGCCGCCTTCGGGGCCAATGTCGATAATCCAGTCGCTGTTTTTGATAATGTCGAGGTTGTGTTCGATGATGATGACGCTGTTGCCTTTGTCGACGAGTTTACGCAGGACTTCGAGCAGGTGCTGAATATCCTGGAAGTGCAGGCCGGTGGTTGGTTCGTCGAGAATATAGAGGGTATTGCCGGTTTGTATCTTAGCAAGTTCGGATGAGAGCTTGATGCGTTGTGCTTCGCCACCTGAAAGCATGGGCGATGGTTGGCCGAGTTTGAGATAGCCAAGTCCGACGCTTTGCATGGTGGTGAGGATGCGGAGAATTCTTGGAAAGTCGGTGAAGAATTCTGCGGCTTCTGTGATGGTCATTTCAAGAACATCGGCAATGGATTTACCGCGGTATTTGACCAGCAGGGTTTCGCGGTTGTAGCGTTCGCCCTTGCAGTTTTCGCATTGGACATAGACATCGGGCAGAAAATTCATTTCGATTTTCCGGGTTCCTGCTCCCTGACAGACTTCGCATCGACCACCCTTTACGTTGAAGCTGAAGCGTCCAGCTTTGTAGCCCCTGATTTGAGCTTCGGGCAGGCGGGTAAAGAAGTCACGGATGAAAGTGAATGCTCCGGTATAGGTTGCCGGGTTGGAGCGGGGTGTACGGCCAATGGGTGACTGGTCGACATTGACTACCTTGTCGATATTGCTTATTCCTTCGATACTGTCGTAGGGGTAGGTCAGTAGTTTAGAGCGGTAGAAATGGCGGGCAAGAATCGGGAAGAGCGTTTCGTTAATGATGGTGGATTTGCCTGATCCGCTGACACCGGTAATGCTGACAAGTGAGCGTAGCGGGATGGAAATATCGATGTTTTGGAGGTTGTTGCCGCGGCATCCCTTCAAACGAAGAAATTGCTGTTCGTCTTCTGCAATTTTAGCCTCGCCTTTGAATGAAACCTGGAGTGTTCCGCTCAGGTATTTGGAGGTCAGTGAGTCGGGGTCGAGGGATGTGGCCGGGCCCTGGGCAACGATTTCACCGCCGTATTCGCCTGCACCGGGACCAAGATCGATGATTTCGTCGGCTTCCTGCATGGTATCTTTGTCGTGCTCGACTACAAGAACGGTGTTGCCGAGATCACGGAGGCGCTTGAGCGAGGTAATGAGCTTGTGGTTGTCGCGCTGGTGGAGGCCGATGCTCGGTTCATCGAGCACATAGAGCACTCCACTGAGTTGGGAGCCAAGCTGTGAGGCGAGTCGGATGCGCTGTGCTTCGCCGCCTGAGAGGGTTTGTGAGCTTCTGTCGAGGGAGAGGTAGTTGAGCCCGACATTCAGGAGGAATTCGATGCGTTTAACGATTTCGTGCAATACCGGTGTGGCTACAAGTTGTTCTTTTGCCGTGAGTTTTTCAGGGAGCGCTTTAAAGAATGCGAGCGCTTCTGGTAGCGGGAGTGATTCGGATTCCGCAATATTGAGGTCACTAATTTTAACCAGCAGGCTTTCTTTACGCAGCCGTGCACCTTTGCACGATGGACAGGCCTGGCGGATCATGTAGCTTTCTGCCCACTCTCTTACTTTTGGAGTGCTGGCATTAGCGCGGATTTCATCGACATAAGGCAGTGCCCCTGGAAACGGTTGAGGGTAGAGGGTGTCGTGACCGGAGTAGCTATAGCTGACGTCAAAGGTTCGGCTGCCTGATCCGTACAGCAGGATTTCCCTGGCTTGTTGTGGAATATCTGCTATTGGGGTATCGAGGGTGAAGTCGAATTCATGGGCGATCGCCTTGATGATTTGCCAGAGGTTTCGTTTTCCGGATTTACCGAATGGATCAATTCCGCCTTCTTTGAGGGAGAGTGTTGCATCGGGGATCATCAGATCTCCGGAAAGCTGCATGAGTTCCCCAAGACCGTTACATTCGGGACATGCTCCGTATGGTGAGTTGAAGCTGAAGTGGTTTGGAGCGAGTGTGTCGACCGGTACGGATCCGTCCGAATATGCATAACGTGTACTGAAGGTGAGTTCTTTCAGTTCGCTTTCAAGAGGATCACAGATAACAGAGGATTTGTGCTCTGACATGCTGATTGCCAGTTTGAGTGCCTTTTTCAGGCGTTCTTCGCAGTCGGGACCGATAACTATGCCGTCAACAACAAGTTCGATGGAGTGGCTTTTATAGCGTTCGATCTGCATGTTTTTTTCCATTTCCCGGTATTTTCCGTCAATACGGACCCGCAAGAATCCTTTGAGCAGCAATCTTTCGAAGAGTTCGCGGTAGTGGCCTTTGCGTCCGGAGACGAGAGGGGAAAGTATCTGGATTTTTGTACCGTGCGGCAAAGCAAGGATGGCATCAGAGATGCTTTCCTCGCTTTGTTTTTGCAGCATGTGGCCGGTGACGGGATCGTAGCGCCGACCTGCTTTGGCATAGAGCAGGCGAATAAAGTCGTGAATTTCGGTGATTGTGCCGACTGTTGAGCGTGGAGAGCGGTTTGTACTTTTCTGGTCTATGGAAATGACCGGGGAGAGTCCTTCGATATAATCGACATCGGGGCGTTCAATGCTGCCGATATATTGCCTGGCATAGGGTGACAGGGTTTCCATGAAACGGCGTTGCCCTTCGGCATAGATGGTGTCGAAGGCAAGGCTGGATTTACCTGATCCTGAAAGGCCGGTAATGACAACAAATTTGTTGCGCGGAATATCGAGAGAGATGTTTTTGAGGTTGTGTACCCTTGCTCCCCGGATGTTGATATGGCTGAATTCCATGTGATTTTTCTATGCTCTCTTTAGCTCTGTGACAGTAATAACTTGAAGATTGTTGTTTAGCTCAACGGTAAGACGTAGGCTATGGTTTCTTTTTTTTGAAAAAAACTTTGTGAAAAAAGTTTCTGATTTATATTTGGTTCGTCTGTCCAATTTTTTTCAGGCCATTATAATCGGGCGGATATTGTTTTTGATTGATAAATAACGCAAAACATTAAGCAACATTCAATATGGAAATTATTTACCAGAAGCAAGCCGAAAAAGGTAAACAGTGTCAGGATTGTCAAAGCTTTACTCAAAAAGTTGATGATCCAGCAGCTGGAACTTGTTTTGGCAAGGATGTCATTGCAGAGGGCGGTTGTATGTTTTTTAAGAAGAAGGAAGCTTAAAAAAGTACTGAGGAAAGAAGTACTGAGGGAGAAGAGTAGAATGAAAGGCCGTCTCAGGTTGATTTGAGACGGCCTTTCTTTTTTTGAGGACCCCACCGATAAGGATTGTCAGCTTTTCAGGGCTGCTCTTGCTGCGGCGAGGCGTGCGATTGGAACTCTGTAGGGGCTGCATGAGACATAGTTGAGACCTATCTGATGGCAGAATTCGACGGTGGAGGGGTCTCCGCCGTGTTCGCCGCAGATACCAAGCTTGAGCTCGGGTTTGACACTTCTGCCTTCTTTTGCGGAGATGCTTATCAGACGCCCAACGCCTTCTTTGTCGATCGATTCAAAGGGGTTGAGCGGAAAGATATCCTGCTGCTGGTAGATGGGGAGGAATTGGCCTGAGTCGTCGCGGCTCATGCCGAGTGCCATCTGGGTGAGGTCATTGGTGCCGTAGCTGAAGAAATCGGCAGCAGTGGCTATCTGGTCGGAGGTGATTGCAGCACGGGGTACCTCGATCATGGTGCCTACGAGGTATTTAATACCGGTTCCCTGCTCGGCAATGACGCTGCGGGCTGTTTTGTGGATTACTTCGCTGGTGATTTCGAGCTCTTTGACTGTGCTGATTAAGGGGACCATGATTTCGGGGACGACTTCAAGGCCTTCTTTTTTTAGCTTGCAGGCGGCTTCGATAATGGCTCGGACCTGCATGATTGTGATTTCGGGGTGGAGGATGCCGAGGCGGCAGCCGCGGAGCCCCAGCATGGGGTTGAATTCGTGATGGTCGCTTATGAGCCGGGTTAATTTTTCAAAGGTTTTGCCCATTTTTGTGGCAAGGACTTTGATTTCTTCGTCGGTATGGGGAAGGAACTCATGGAGCGGAGGATCGAGCAGTCTGATGGTGACTGGACGGGAACCCATTGCTTTGAAAAGTCCGTAGAAGTCGTCACGCTGGAAGGGGAGTAGTTTGTCAAGTGCTTTTTTGCGGCCCTCGATATCATCTGCCAGGATCATTTCACGCATGGCGTCGATACGATGACCTCCAAAGAACATGTGTTCGGTGCGGCAGAGGCCGATACCTTCGGCACCGAATGTTATGGCGATTTCAGCCTGATCGGGCTGATCGGCATTGGTACGGATGTTGAGCTTGCGGTATTTATCGGCCCATTCCATAAGCTGTTTGTAGATAGGCCAAGTTGGAGCATCCTCAGGTTTGAGGGTTTTATCAACCAGAACTTCAATGATTTCAGAGTTTTTGGTTGCTACTTTGCCTGCAATGACTTCGCCTGTACTGCCGTCGATGGAGATGTAATCACCTTCTGAGAGTACGGTGTCGATGCCGTGTACCCGTATTTCTCCTTTTTGATAGTCAATATTGAGTGCTCCGCAGCCTACTACGCAGACTTTACCCATTTGTCGTGCAACAAGGGCTGCATGGGAGGTCATTCCGCCGCGTTCGGTGAGAATGCCTTCGGAGGCGGCCATGCCTTTGATATCTTCCGGTGAGGTTTCGATACGGACAAGAATGACTGATTCTCCGCGTTTTTCGGCCTCGTAAGCATCAACTGCATTGAAGTAGATTTTTCCGGTTGCTGCACCAGGACCGGCATTCAGACCTGTTGTAATAAGTCGGCCTGCAGCGATGGCAGCGTGTTTTTGTTTGATGTCGAAGACTGGTCGGAGCAGTTGATTGAGTTGTTCTGGTTCTATACGTAAGAGAGCTTCTTTTTCGTCAATGAGCTTTTCATTGAACATATCAAAGGCGATTTTGACAGCTGCCATACCAGTTCTCTTGCCAACCCTGCACTGGAGCATGAAGAGTTTGTTGTTCTCGATGGTGAACTCTATGTCCATCATGTCGTGATAGTGGTGTTCGAGAATGGAACGGATCTCTTCGAGCTGTGTATAAATTTCGGGGTTTTCGGCTTTGAGTTGTTCGATTTTAAGGGGGGTTCTTGTTCCGGCTACGACATCTTCGCCCTGGGCGTTCATGAGGAATTCACCGTAGAAAATATTGTCGCCTGTGGCTGCATCGCGGGTGAAGGCTACACCAGTGCCGCAATCTTCGCCCATGTTGCCGAAAACCATGGCCTGGACGTTGCAGGCAGTGCCCCAATAGCCGGGAATGTGGTTGAGCTTGCGGTAGACAATGGCTCGTTCGTTGTTCCAGCTGTTGAAGACGGCGCCAATGGCTCCTATGAGTTGTTCGTTGGGGTCTTCAGGAAATACTTTGCCGGTTTTTTCGAGAATTTCTTTTTTGTATTTGGCTACGATATCCTGGAGGTCTTCGAGTTTGAGCTCGGTGTCGAGGTTTATGCCGAGTTCGTGTTTTTTCGTTTCCAGTATTTTTTCGAAGGGGTCGATCTGTTTTTTATCGGTCGGTTTGAGGTCGAGCACGACGTCGCCATACATTTGCACAAAACGGCGGTAACAGTCCCAGGCGAATCGGGGGTTTCCTGATTTTTTTGCGAGACCATCAACGGTTTTTTCATTAAGACCGAGATTGAGTATGGTGTCCATCATGCCTGGCATCGATGCCCTTGCACCAGAGCGTACTGAGACGAGCAGGGGGTTTTCGGGGTCTCCGAACTTTTTGCCTAAGGCGTTTTCAATGTTGCGGAGTGCTTTGGGGATGTCGTTTTCGAAAAGATTTTTGGGGTAGTTTTTCTGGTTGTCGTAATAGTAGGTACAAACTTCTGTTGAAATGGTGAATCCTGGAGGAACGGGCAGGCCTATGTTGGCCATTTCGGCAAGGTTGGCACCTTTGCCCCCAAGGAGGTTTTTCATGGACGCGTCACCTTCAGAAGATCCTCCTGAAAAACTGTAAATGTACTGTTTGGTAGTGGCTTGTTCGCTGGTAAGCTCTGATTTTGGCATGATTTTAAGAAGTAATTATTATTCTTACAAGATAAAAAACATGGGCAGGTGGTGGAAAAAACAGGGGAAGTTCACTACTTTTGTTAGAAAAGAAAGTTAATAAAAAAAATAGCTGTAAAAACTACTTAAAAGGATAATTAATACTGATTGCGAATGGGAATTGAGCCTGTCGTTATTTTTTTGCAAATCGTGCGTCTGGCTGTGCCCTATACACTTACCTCGGTTGGGGCAACATTTTCAGAGCGGGGTGGGGTTGTTAATCTTGCCCTTGAGGGGTTGATTCTTGTAGGTGCTTTTGGTGCAGCTTATGGTCAGTACAGGACAGGTTCGGCTTTGGCGGGTGTTCTTTTGGCTCTTGTTTGCGGCCTTGGAGTGGCTTTGCTTTTTGCATTTGTTACAGTTACCCTTAAGGCTGACCAAATTGTAGCAGGCATTGCCATGAATATTCTTGTTATGGGTGCTACCCGTTTCGGGCTCAGTATGGCGTTTGGAAGCTCAACGAACTCGCCGCGTATAGCGGGAATTGATGTTCGGTCTTTGTTTATGGATCCGTTTGTGTTTATGGCTGTTTTTTCAGTTGTTGCTGGACATTTGCTGCTTTTTAAGACTCCTTACGGGTTGAGGCTTCGGGCAACTGGTGAAAGTGCTGAAACAGCTGAGAGTGCAGGAATCAATGTTGAGGGTATGCGGTATTCAGGTGTGCTGGTTTCAGGTGCACTTGCTTCTCTGGCTGGAGCTTTTCTTGTTTTTCAGCAGCATACGTTTACTGATAATATGTCGGCGGGTCGCGGTTATATGGCCCTGGCTGCTATGATTATTGGTAAATGGACACCGGGGGGAGCTGCTCTTGCAAGTCTTTTGTTTGCAGCTACTGAGTCGATGGAAATTTGGATGCAGACGGGATGGATACCTTCACAGCTGGTACAGTCGATGCCCTATGTTCTTACGCTGTTTGTGCTGGCGGGGATTCCGGTTTGGGGAAAGAAAGTACTGAGTAGTGAGAAAGAAAGGGAAGAGAGGGAAGAAAGTACTGAGAAAGAAAGGAGGAAAGTAGGAAAAAGATTTGGGTGAGAGATAGTTATGGGGTTGGATATTTATATTGGAAGATACAATATTGTAGTATTTTGAGGCTTTTTCAATCTCTTTATCTTTCATTGGGGATATTTTTATGATTACTTCGAAGGAAACGTTGCTTTTGGTTATTGATGTGCAGGGTCGATTGGCGCAGGGGGTTTTTCAGCCGGCTGTTCTGGAAAGCAATATCAGTAAGCTGGTCAGGGCTTGTTCGATTCTTGAAGTTCCTGTGCTGGTGACTGAACAGTATCCGAAGGGTTTGGGGCATACTGTTGAGGCTTTGAGGGAGCTTTTGCCTGGCAACGTACCTGTTGAAAAACTTTCGTTCAGTTGTTGTGGGGATGTGGAGTTTATGAGGCAACTGCGTTCATTTAAACGGAACAATATTCTGGTTGTGGGCATTGAGGCCCATGTTTGCGTTTACCAGACTGCTGTGGATTTGGTTGAGTTTGGTTACACGGTTCATTTGGTGACGGATGCTGTTTCATCGAGAAGTGAAGAGAACAAGCTTCTTGGGATTCGTTGCATTGAAAAAGCGGGAGCATTTTTGACCAGTACTGAAATGGCTGTTTTTGAGCTTTTGCGTGTTGCGGAGGGGGACCGGTTTAAGGCGATTTCAAAAATCATAAAAGAGTGACTTTTACTGCCTTACCCGGTTATGCACTGTTTTGTGTGGGGCTTTGGGTTTCAGGTTACAGAGTGTTGGTTTATTTGCCGATTGCAGCTTTCAGCATGAGCTGCAGGGTATCTTTGCCTTCGAAAATATCTGTTTCAATTTTCAGATAATGAAAGGGTATTGAGGTGATGATGCGGATCAGTTCGGGGTTTCCAAGCATACGGAAATAATCTTTTTCTGTAGTAATAAGGCTCAGGCCTTTTTTTTCGGCTTCACGTCGGATAGACTGCAGCTTTTTTACGGTATAGGGTTTATGGTCGCGAAAAAAGCGATGTGACACTATGTTTACCCCTTCGTCGGTGAGACTGTCCAGAAAGCTTTTGGGATTTGCGATGCCAGCAAAAGCAAGGGCGTTGAGGTTTTTGGCTACAGGAGCTTCATCCGGGGATGCATTGGTGCCTGAAAAACAGACGAGTTCTCCGTTTTTTATGCGGGCTTTTATGACTGGCCGGCCGATTTTTTCCAGTTCCTTTATCAGCAATCCAGCTTGTTCTTCATCGGTGATTTTGTTGAGTATAATCAGGTCGGCTCTTGAAAGATTTTTCAGGGGTTCTCTAAGCCGGCCTTCGGGCAGCATTTTTGCCTTTGTGAAAGGTTCTGCTGTATTGATGATGGCGATATTGAGGTTTCTTTCGATAGCACGGTGCTGGAATGCATCATCGAGGATGATTACTCCTGGCAGTCGTTTGGCAAAGTGCTCGGTGATATAGGTGACTGCGTCTTTTCGTTTTTCGGCGACTACAACAATGGCGTCCGGGTTGTTCCAGGCAAGCATGGCGGTTTCATCGCCAGCTTCTTTGCTGTTCAGTATAATTTTTTGTCCATCGGATACAAGTTGAACTCCTTTTGATTCACGCAGGTAACCTCGCGAAATGATTGCGGGTTTACAGCCGATTGAGAGATAGTATTTGACTACCCAGTCAACAAGAGGAGTTTTACCTGTGCCTCCTGCTGAGAGGTTTCCGATTGACACTACAGGGATCGGTGATTTCCATGATCGGAAGATTTGACGATCGAAAAGCGTATTGCGAAGTTGCACTATTGAGCGGTAGGAGAGTGCAAAAGGCCTGAGGAAAATCGAAAATGGGTTATGCATGGCCGAAACGGTCTGAAAGTTTTTTTGTAAAGATGCGAAGCGCTTCTTCGCTTTCAAATTCAGGGAGATCAATACTATGGAGCTGAACGACTGTTTTACTGAATGGTTTCGGGATTTCGAACTGGTCCCAGCTTTTTAGTTTCCATGCTTTTTCGTATTTGATTTCTGCAAAAATAAGTGGATAGTTATTGCTGGATGCGATACGCAGGGTGCCGTATTTGAATTGGTTGACTGGGCCTCGGGGGCCGTCGGGGGTGAGAATGATAATGTTTTTTTGCTCGAGAGCTCTTTCCATTGCAAGCTTGACCTCATCGCCTCCTCGTGAGCTTGAACCCCGGATAAGTGTGAAATCAAGTTGTTCAAGGGTATCGGAGAGAGTCGTTCCATCTTCAGAAAGACTTACTACAGCGACTCTTTTTTGTGAGGGAAACAGTGCCCGGGCAAGAAGCCAGCCTGTCATCATTTTGCCATGCCAGAATGTGAAAATGGTTCCTTTATCGGTAAGCTGGATTTTCAGGGATGATGGAGTCACTGACAACCTGAGGCTTGCGTAGAGTAGCTTCAGGGTAAAGGGAAGAATATGGCGGGAAATCAATGGGGAGAGGGCCATAGAGGTTTATAGCTAATTACCGATAGACGGTACCCTTTGGGTTACAGGAATAAATTTTTTTATTGTTTATTTTAGTCCTCTTGAATTATATACATGCTGTTTCCTGGAAACATGGGAGTAATTTAAGAAAGAATGCTGAAAAACCACAGGGTGAAATACGGCTAATCCCCATAGATTGAGAGTCATGAATGTTTTGATTATAGGAAGTGGTGCCAGAGAGCATGCCATTGCATGGGCTGTGGCAAAGAGTGAAGAAGTGGAGGTTGTTTTTGTTGCGCCGGGTAATGGCGGGACGGCTTTGATGGGAGGTAAGGTCCGTAATGTTCCTTTGAAAGCTACTGCGCTGGATGACCTGCTTCGGTTTGCAGGGGAGAATCACGTTGATTTGACCGTGGTGGGTTCTGAACAGCCACTTGAACTTGGTATTGTGGATCTTTTTCGAAGTGCGCAGAAAAAGGTGGTTGGGCCTACAAAAGATGCTGCTCGACTAGAGTCGAGCAAGGTTTTTTCGAAGGAGTTTATGCAGCGTCATGGCATTCCAACGGCGGGTTATCATGTTTTTCGGGATGCGGCCTCGGCCAATACCCATCTTAAGCTGACAACTACCCGATATCCTCAGGTAATCAAGGCAAGTGGTTTATGCGCTGGAAAAGGGGTGTTTATTGCTCTGGATCAGGAGGAGGCGTTGAAGGCCGTCAGGGAGTTGTTTGAAGATCGTATTTTTGGGGATGCGGCGGATGAAGTGGTTATTGAAGAGTTTCTGCAGGGTCAGGAGGCGAGTGTTTTTGCGCTTACTGATGGTACTCAATACAGGCTTTTTTTGCCAGCACAGGATCATAAGCGTATTGGAAATGGGGATACTGGTAAAAATACCGGTGGGATGGGGGCCTATGCACCTGCGCCAGTAGTGACGCCTGAGGTTTTGCGGAAGGTTGAAGAGAGCATTATAAAGCCAACCCTAAAGGGAATGGTCGAAGAGGGGTATCCCTATACCGGCTTTTTGTATGTGGGGCTGATGATTGACAAGGGCGAACCTTCGGTTGTTGAGTATAATGCGCGTCTGGGAGATCCTGAAACCCAGGTGGTGCTGCCTCTTTTGAAAAGCGATTTTGTTGTGGCGCTTCAGGCGAGTGTTGATGGTTCGCTCGGAGAGGTGCCTTTTGATATGTATCGGAAAAGTGCGGCGACGGTTGTTGTTGCTTCGGGTGGATACCCTGATCATTATGAGATTGGCAGGGATATCACTCTTGCTGATGAGCTTGCCGATATGGAGGATTGTATGGTGTT
>JAPLFE010000108.1 GCA_026390855.1 Chlorobiales bacterium
CTGCTGAAAGCATCAAGCTCTTTCCGTTCTTCTTGTGTCAGGGTGACTTTGTACTTCTTCATATTCAATCCTCTTTTGGTTGATTATGAAGAACAATATACGATTATTGATACGTCTTTCTATATGTGACGTGACACTAGGGCTGCTGTTGTGGCAGCAGCAGCAATTGAGAGCTAAAGATGCTGTTCTCCGTTCTCAATCCGAGATATCCGTTTCATTCCAGAAAAGCCTTAGTGTTTCGAAGGATGTGCTTACAATAGTTCTTGAAGCACTCAGTCATGATACCTCTATTACAGGAGCAATGCGTGATCATGATAAGAATCGCCTCTATTCGCATAGTTTTCCGCTTTTTGAGGGGCTTAAAAGCTATTACGGAGTAACTCATTTAAATTTTATTGATGCCCAGCATATTAGCCTCCTGAATGTGCCTGATCCTGCCAATAGCGGTGGTCGGATTGAGCGTTTTACTCTGCGTGAGGCGGAGAGAAGTCAACGAACGTCAAGTGGTATTGAACTAGGTTCGTTGGGTACATTTACTCTTTGGGTTGATCTTCCGGTAGTGGAAGATGGTCGGCTTCTCGGTTACATTGAGCTCGGTAAGGAGACTGAAGACATTTTCAGGGATCTTAAATTTGAATCAGGGCGAGGGCTGGCAATTTTTATAAATAAGAAATTTCTTCAGAGATCAGGATGGGAAGAGGGGATGAAGATTTTTCGGCATGATGCTCCATGGAACCTTTACAGCAATTATGTACTCGCGTTTTCCTCGCTTGGTCGTTTTCCTCAGGAGTTTAATGCAGGGCTTTCGTCAGATAGTTCGGCAAGGGGCATTGATGCAGAGTTCAACGGCAGATCATGGAGAATTACCTCTAATTCCCTGAAGGAGGCTTCGGGTAGAGTTGTTGGTAAAATGATCATGATGCAGGATATTTCTTCATACAAGTGGAGTGTTTACCGTCTGGTTTCGATTGCCGGTATTACTATTGTTATCATTTTTGCTCTTTTTTACGGTTTTCTTGTTGTCGTTTTAAGCCGTATGGATAGAAGCATAAACCGTCGTGAAAAAGAGCTGATTTTGAGCCGTGAACAGTACATGCTGGCTATAAACGGCAGCAATGATGGTATATGGGACTGGAATTTACGGGATAACACTCTTTATCTTTCTCCAAAGTGGAAGCAGATGATTGGTTATGAAGATTACGAGCTTCCCAATGTGTATGCCACTTTTGAGGCTCGGCTGCATCCTGAGGATAAGCCTGATGCGCTGGTTTATCTTGATCGGTATCTTAAAAATGAAATTCCTGCTTATAGTATCGAATTCCGACTCAGACATCGGAACGGTTCCTATGTTTGGATACTTGCCAAAGGCGAGGCGCTTCGGGATAAGGATGGTATCGTTTACCGTATGGCGGGTTCGCACAGTGATATTTCCGCTCGCAAAAAAACGGAAGAGGAACTGAAGCATCGGTCGGCTTTTCAAATGCTGTTGATTAATCTTGCTATTGGTTTTGTCAATAAACCGCTTAATGATCTTGATCAATCCATAAACAGGGTACTTGCTCTTGTTGGTGAGTTTTCTGGAGTGGACCGTGTCTATCTTTTTCACTATGACTTTGAAAAGGGTACTGTGAACAATACTCATGAGTGGTGTGCTTCAGGGATTACAGCTGAAATTCAGGGCTTTCAGAGTGTGCCGATTGAGATCATGAAGGACTGGGTTTTAACTCATCGGCAGGGAGGCGTTGTCTATATTCCTGATATAACGGTCTTAGAAGAGTATAGTGATTTGAGGGTTGCTCTTGAGATTCGGGGAATTCGGTCACTGATTACTCTCCCTTTGAATTATGGGGAAGAGTGTTTGGGTTTTGTCGGGTTTTCTTCAGACCGTGAGCCGAAAACCTGGGGAGATGAGGATACGGCCCTTCTTCGGGTACTTGCTGAACTTATTACTAATGCAGAGGTTCGTTACCGGCATGAAACAGAACTTGTTAATGCCCGCTATGAAGCGGAAGCTGCAAACCGGGCAAAGAGCGAATTTCTGGCTAATATGAGTCATGAAATTCGTACGCCGATGAATGGAGTGATCGGTATGACTGGCCTTATGCTTGATGCTGGTTTGAATTCTGAACAGAGAGGTTATGCCGAGGCTACCCTCGAAAGCGCTGAATCTCTCATGAATCTGCTCAATGATATTCTTGATTTTTCAAAGATTGAGGCAGGGAAACTTGATCTTGAAATTCTTGATTTTGACCTGCGTAAGGTACTGGATGATTTTTCTTCTATTATGCATGTAAGAGCTGCTGATAAAAAGCTGGAATTTATCTGTACTCTTTCCCCGGACGTTGCGCCGTTTCTTCGGGGCGATTCAGCGAGACTTTGCCAGGTACTCAACAATCTTGCTGACAATGCCATAAAGTTCACCTATCAGGGGCAGGTGTCTGTTAATGTTGACGTAGATTCCAGTAAAGATGAGGAAGTCTGGCTTCGTTTTTCGGTGAAAGATACCGGTATAGGAATACCTCAGCAGAAAATTAATATCCTTTTTTCGAGTTTTACCCAGGTTGATGCGTCGACGACTCGTAAGTTCGGGGGTACGGGTTTGGGATTGGCTATATGCCGCCAGCTTGTAGAGCTTATGGGTGGAGAGATAGGGGTCAAGAGTAGTGAGCACGAAGGGTCGGAGTTCTGGTTTATCCTGCCGTTCAAAAAACAGCAGGATCAGGTTCACAGCAAGCGGGATTCAGTGGATAGTGATGAGGCTGGTCTGCAACTGTCTTTTCAGAGAATAGCACGGGACAAGCGCTGGATAAACGTCAGATTACTGCTTGCTGAGGATAGTAGTGTGAATCAGAAGGTGATAAAGGGTATTCTTGGTAAGCTTGGCGTTCATATTGATGTTGTCAACAATGGTGTTGAAGCGGTCAAGGCGCTTGAGACTCTGCCATACGATCTTGTTATTATGGATGTACAGATGCCGGAAATGGATGGTTTGGAGGCTACCCGTATAATCCGGAATCCACAATCTGCAGTACTCAATCATCTTATTCCTGTGATCGCACTTACTGCTCATGCTATGCAAGGTGACCGTGAAATTTGTTTGCAGGCAGGTATGAGTGATTATGTAGTAAAGCCGATAATTCCTTTTCTTCTGGTTGACACGCTGCAAAAATGGCTTTAATTCAGCACTATCGGCTAACTACTTTAGGAAGAAGCCTTTCATGATGCAGAGGAGCTTTTTGATGGGGGAATGGTATTGCTGGCAGGTGTTGACTCCAGCCATTTTCTCCGCTGGGGTTAAAATTTAACTCAGGAACATTAAACCCTTACACCTTATGGCTTGGGTATTCCTTATCATAGCTGGTTTATTGGAGTGTATGTGGGCTATAAGTCTCAAATATACCGATGGGTTGACAAGGCTTTTTCCTTCGCTCATTACTGGTGTTGCAATGATTGCAAGTCTCTGGTTTCTTTCGCTTTCCCTTAAAACCATTCCGCTTGGTACTGCCTATACTCTATGGACAGGTATAGGGGCTGCTGGCGTTGTCATTACGGGGATGTTGTTTTTTCATGAATCCAGAGATATCGCTCGAGTAGTTTGTATTTTACTGATTCTCAGTGGAGTCATAGGTCTCAAAATATTTCACGGAGGTATAAAATAATCTACCTCTTTCCCGATTTTATCATCGACCATGATCATGCTGAGCAATGTGGAAATACATCCGTTTCCAGTTTTTCCCAAGTTTTCTCGTTTTTTACAGCCAGCTAAGAGTTTTGTTCCCATTCCGCAAAAAGCAAATTCAGTTCATTGCATAACGTATGGTAACCTTCGAGGATCTTAGCAGTTTCCTCCTGGCTTTTTTTATAAAAGTCCTCGTTAGCCATCATCGTTTCAATTGATTCTTTCTTTTGCTCAAGTCGGTTGATTTTCTGTTCGACCTCTTCGATTCTCTTTTTGTCTTTTTTTGCTGCAGCGCTTTTTTTCGCCTGCTCTTTTTCCTTTTCGGTGATGGTGGGTTGCAAGCTCTGTTTTTTCTGCCGTCCGGCGGCTTCTTCTTTGCGTTCGGCTTCAAGAGCTTTTTCAGCTTTTTCAAGATATTCTGCATAAGTGCCGAGGTAGAGCTGCAGGGAGCCGTTTTTTATTTCCACCACTTTGTTGACAAGACTGTCGAGGAAATATCGGTCGTGACTGACAATTAAAAGGGTACCGTCATAGTATTCAAGTGAGTCGATCAACATCTCTTTTGATCGCATGTCAAGATGATTCGTTGGTTCATCCATGATCAAGAGATTCGATGCTTGAAGCAGGATTTTGGCGAGTGCTACCCTTGATTTTTCTCCTCCTGACAGTACTCCGATTTTTTTATTGACGGCATCTCCACTGAAAAGAAAACATCCGAGAATATCCCGAACCTTTTTCTGTGCTTCTGAGCTGGGCGCGGAATCCATCATCTCCATATAGATGCTTTTATCCTGCGAAAGGTTTTCTGTCTGATGCTGTGCGAAGTAGTTCAGTGATACATTGTGGCCCATTGTCAGCTTACCCTCGAAGTCGATTTCACCTGCCAGGATTTTGCAGAAAGTGGTTTTTCCAGCTCCGTTTGAGCCGACAATAGCGATACGATCGCCACGCATTACCTCAAGATCAATATTGTTAAGCACTTGTTTCTTTGTGCCATCGGGTAAGATATATGCTTTTTTAACGCCATCAAGTCGCATGACTTCACGTCCGGATGGTTTTGCCTTTGGAAAACGGAAAGAAATTCGGGAGAGATCTTCTTCGGGAGACTGGAGATTTTTTTCCATTTTTTCCATCTGCCGCAGTCGGCTCTGTGCCTGCCTGGCTTTGGTTGCCTTGTATCGGAATCTATCGACGAAGGCTTTCAGCTCCTCCATTTTCTTTACATCATTTTCATATTTACCCATCATCAGTTCATAACGCTCGGCTTTCTCCTTTTCATAATAGGAGTAGTTTCCCTTGTATTCATTGATGCGTGTGAATGCAATTTCAAGGGTTTTAGTGGTCAGCTTGTCAAGGAAAAAGCGGTCGTGCGAGACGATGATATAGCTGTGTTCATAGTTGAAAAGATAATTTTCAAGCCAGCGAAGTGAGTCGATGTCGAGGTGGTTTGTCGGCTCGTCAAGCAGCAACAGGGTCGGGTTTTGCAGCAGCAGTTTGGTGAGATGCAGACGCATCTGCCAGCCGCCAGAAAAAGCCTTGACTTTTTTATGGAAATCTATTTCGCTGAATCCGAGTCCCCCAAGGACTTTTTCTGCATTGGACTGCATGGTATAGCCTCCCAGATGTTCAAATTCGTGCATCGCGTCGGAAAACCGCTCTATAAGCTGGTGGTAGGCTTCACTTTCATAATCCTGTTCGGGCAGAGCCAGTTCGTGTTCCATGCGGGTTATTTTATCCGACAGCTCAAAAAGCCTGACGTTTGCCTGCAGGGCATATTGTAAGGCTGTTTTTTCAAGATCAGCGTCAAAGGAAATTTCCTGGGGCAGATAACCGATGGTGGTGTCAGCTGATTTAAGAAATTGTCCGGTAGTAATGAGCGAAGAGTCGGTCGTAGGACCGCTAATAAGACGACTTATAAGGCGAAGGAGGGTTGTTTTTCCTGTGCCGTTAAGGCCGACAAGACTGACATGGTCTTTGTCACCAACGCGGAATGATGTATCGGTGAGGAGTTCTTTGGTTCCGACGCTGAGGGAAAGGTTTCGAGCTTCAAGCATGATATATGAGACTTAAGGACTGGATCAACTTCATTGAAAATATTTTAAACACGGTGGAAAAGATACAATATTTCACCAAAGCTTCACGTTTCTTCTTCTTATTGTAACGAGGTCGGTCATTTATCGTTGGATATCTCTTACTAACATTGAATACATGATAGTGCTATGATTCATGTTTCATGAATCATACAGTTGTATGAAGAGGTGTAAGGAAGGAAAAATCTTTCAATATTGAGGAGGTATCGTGGTAACAGTGGGTTGATCACGAATTTTTATAAAATATTTTTTTACAAGGCGCAAGGTTTTAACGTATTGAGCGTCAAAAATGCAAATCTATAAGCTTTATGAATATTTCAAGTAGTGACAAAATTGTTTTACAATGAGAAAAAAAATTTATCTGGTTCTGGGGATGTTTTTTTTCTTTGCCATTCCGGTGCTTCATGCTGAAGAGTCTGTGAGCTGGGAGCAGTGCGTCAGTGAAGCAAAACTAGCACATCCCGACCTCTATTCGGCTCTTGCAATATTGCAGCAGGCCGAAGCCGATAAACGCATTACTAAAGGGGCGTTATTGCCTCAAGTGAGTTTTGGCGTGAACTCTTTAGAGAGTGGATCAACCGCAAAAGGAATCGGATCATCATCAGCTCTCTCCTATGCCTTTTCAGCGCAGCAACTTCTCTATGACGGATGTAAAACATCGAGCCAGATCGCCAGCAATGCCGAAGCAATAAAAGCAGCTCAACACAACTATAACGCGGTTTCTTCCAATGTTCGTTTTGCCCTCCGGTCAGCATTTACTCAATTGCTC
>JAPLFE010000040.1 GCA_026390855.1 Chlorobiales bacterium
AGTTCTGTCGAGAAAAGAGCAGCGAGGACTGGCAGGTACCGGAACTTGCCGAAGACAATGAGTCCGTGCTCATCCTTGCTGGAGATATCGGTTTGCTGAGCAGAAAACAGACATGGTTCGGCTTTCTTTCGCAGTGCTCAAAGCAGTTCAGAGACGTTTTCGTCATTGAGGGCAATCATGAATGGTATCAAGGCAACATCGAGAAGCACTTCTGGCGAAACACCATCGCCGAGCATGGATTTCATAACGTACATACCGGTACGCTCATTCTGGAAGAGGAGAAAATCGCCATCATCGGTACCACTCTCTGGACAGACTTTTTTGACGGCAACCCCCTCGCCATGTTCGATGTCAGTCAGGGCCTCAATGACTATCGGCTGATAAAAGTCGGAGCCGATTATCACCGGTTACGACCGGAATACATTCTCGCTCTTCATCACAAGCAGAAAAAAAGGCTTTTTGAAGTTGTCGATCAGTATACGGGACTCGGATACACCGTGATTGTGGTCACCCATCATCACCCCTCAATGCAAGGAATCGCCCCTGGTTACCGAAACGACCTCCTGAATGCGGCATATGTGTCAGACCTTGAAAAAGAGGTGCTCTCCCATAAAATAGACTACTGGATCTGTGGTCACTGCCATACCGCCATGGAGTATTCAATCGGCGAGACCAGAGTGATCTGCAACCCCAAAGGATATCCTCACGAATACGGCAACGGTTTCGATCCGCTCAAAACTCTTAACGTTCAGTGATGTAGCATTCGGAGATTGTAGCAGCTATCGCCCCTTTTATAAGATTAGCCACCCTCCTTGAAATCCATGATAAGTGTGAATACTGGCTCTTTTATACCAACTTATAACTGGTTATAACAATTTTACTCTATAAACAGGTATAATCAGACGACACTCCGAACCGGCGACCTCCTTTATGTAATCGGCTGCCTTCTGAGCTCTCGATCCTGCCTCATGCAATTGGCTTGATTGAAGAAAGTAAAAGTTGCAGGGATACTTCGTGCAGAACCGTAACTGAATAAAGGGGATCTCTATTTATTCTTGAGTAACATATCTTTATAAAAAGTAATGATTTAGCGTCATGAAAAAAGGGCAATATTTCGTATTTTCAAGGAAATAATTTCATTTTGCCCTTTATCATGAAAAACATCAATCCATTAGGCATGTTTGACGAGCATTTTCTGCTTGAAAAGCTCACAAAACTCAAAGATCCTCTCGTCAAACTTGAAGCACATATTGACTGGAAAATCTTTTCTCCAATACTTGATGTCGTGTTCAATAAGCCTCAGAACAGCAGTAATGCAGGACGACCTCCGTTTGATCGTGTCTTGATGTTCAAGATTCTCATTCTGCAAAGTCTCTACAATCTTTCAGATGACCAGATTGAATATCAGATCACTGACCGACTCACCTTTAAACGATTTCTGGGACTCAAATCAAGTGACAGAGTTCCTGACAGCAAGACCATCTGGAAGTTCCGCGAAACCCTTATTCAGGAAGACGTTATTGCTGCCCTGTTCTATCGTTTCAACCAGGCACTCGATGACCAATGTATCTTCGCCAAAACAGGCCAGATCGTTGATGCCAGTTTTGTCGAAGTACCCTGGCAGCGAAATACCCGTGAGGAAAACAAAGAGATAAAAGCTGGCAAGACTCCCGAAGCCTGGAAAGAAAAACCCAATAAGCTCCGCCAGAAAGATGTCGATGCACGCTGGGTCAAAAAGAACAAGATGCTTTTTTACGGTTACAAAAATCACATCAAAACTGACAGCGGAACCAAACTCATCACGACCTATGCTGTGACCGATGCTTCGGTTCATGACTCCCAGGAACTTGAAACTCTGATCGATCGTGATGATGCTGGCCAAAAACTCTATGCTGACAGTGCATACACCGGTCAGGACGAGAGCATCGACTGGTGTGGCATGACAAGCGAAGTGCATGAAAAAGCCTCCAGAAATCACCCTTTAACCGATGAACAGAAAGCCTCAAATCGCTTGAAATCAAAGTCCAGAGCGAGAGTTGAGCACCTCTTCGGCTTCATGACCAACAGTATGGATGCCATGCATGTTCGTACGATCGGCATCCTCAGAGCAGCAGCAAAAATTGGCCTGACTAATTTGACCTACAACATGATGCGTTGCGTACAGCTCAAGAAAAAAGTCTATGCCGTTTTTTTATATGACCAGTATGCTCAGGTCATGGGATAACTGCGTCCGGTACCTGAAAAACAAGGCATTTTACGCCTAAAACTTGACAAAGAACAGCGGGCATTGGATCAGATAAAAATATCTATGATCATTGCAGAAATTGCCGTTTCAAATGATATATCAAAAACCACTTTTTAGAGGTGCCCTAAAATGAATACCATCCATTGTCACACTTGTTGGATACTGAATTCAAGCTTTACCGATATTTCTGAACTTGTTGCAACATTCGCAACAACTGCTTGAAGTTACCGTGCTGGAGACTCTTTCGGCTCTTCAGAATCCCACATATCCCGGTAGGTGTACACGTAGCTCGCCGTTGCGTTCGGATCGATATCGTAATAATAGCGGCAAAGTCTCCGAAAAAGCTGGACCATCGGTTCGAAGAAACAAAAATCGAGCATGCGGTCGAGGGTATGCTCGATGTAATGAACATCCTTGCTGTTACTGCTAATAATCGGGGTGTATTGCTGCAGGGCAAGCTCCGCAAGCCTTTGCATCTCTCCAGCAAGTGCCCTTATAGACTCAAAACGTTCATCGAAATGATTATTCATGGATCAAACGGTACTCTAATCCTGTTTTTTGGGAACAAGTTTTATCTCAAGCTCGCAACCAACAGCCTCCGCATATCTCCTGAGGGTGGTTATGGAGGGAATATGTTTACCTGCGGATTCCAGACGGGAAACCGCGCTTTTTGTAGTACCGATTTTCCTGGCAATTGCCTCCTGGGTCAACACTGAGTGCTGTCGAGCCAGAAGCAGCTGCCTGATAAGGGTATAGGCAGGGGCCAACGCCTCGTATTCTTTCCGGAACTCCCCATACTTTTTCGCTTTACGAAGGAACTCCTCGTGGTCATGAGAAACCGGTTTGTAGATCAGTTTATCCATGATGAACCTCTTTCATACGTTTTCGTGCTCTTGTCACGATCTCGCGCTGTAATTGTTTTCAAACCGAATGGTACGGTTACCGAGTATTAACTTGCGGCTGATTCGACGACAACCCGTATTGAAGGTTGACTGGACCGGAACCTGAGTGCTCTTTGCGGAAGCATAGTCACGTTGTGCCTGACCCGGTTGTGCATCAATATGAAGACGCCTGAGTGTTTCCTCTGCAAGAACTTCAAGCGGTTCACGAGGAACCTGCTTGCCGGTGATCGAGCTGATTCTGGCTTTGGCAAACACTCCCATGCCCGAGACGAACGAGACGCCCCTCTTTGACAAAATCACTGAAGATCCGGCTGATATGGCTCTGGCTCCCCATTTGCTCAAAATCAGAGCGTAAGACAATTTCACCTCGCCTCATGGTAATGGACCGGATCATCCGGTCTCTGATGCTTAAACGGGATTTCATGGTACGATGATGCAATAATTAACCATTGACTTCTCTTTATAGTAATCAAAAGAATAAAGTATAGCAGGGCTTTTATGATGCAGATAATACCCACTTTCCAAAATCATATAGCAGGATTTTTGGAGCCCCAAACGCCTTGAGAGGGCTAAAGAAGCCAAAAACGTTCGGGCCATTTGGCACCGAAAAATGCCAGAAACCTGAACAAAAAGATTGTAGAGGTAGCGCAGGCATTACGCATACAAGCGCAATACTCAATTGTACAATGAGTTATCAGGTTTTTTCAGGAGAAGTAAAAAAAACTCGCATAACAATGGCGTAACAAAACCATGGGTAAACGGCGTTAAATCGGATAAAACCGGAGTATTTCAGTGGCGTAAGAGCGGGAGGCAAAAAGCCTGCAAGTTGTTATTTTGCAGGCTTTTAAGTGGGGTGTGGACGATAGAAGATTCGAACTTCTGACCTCTACAGTGTAAATATCATATCGAGGCTACATGACATTGATATAAAAAGAATTACGGGGATTTTAAAATTTTCATGTCGCATCCGCGTCGCAGATTTTTTATCAAAATCTATGAATAAAAATAAAAAACAATTACTTCCCGTCCCTCCTGTTTTGCCCCCTGTGGTGTGGTACTCAATCTAATACGATGACTGTATTCACATAATATGCCGTTGTGGAACTACAACTCCAGCCCTGACAGGATTAGTCATCAACCCCTCTTTGCATCAATTACCCATCAATTATCTTTCATAGATATAACTGATTTAATAAAAACAATTTAATCATATCGACAACACCTATCCAAACAGATCCATCAATTAAAATTTGAGCCTGGAAAGGAAGATACTTCATCTGCTTCCGGGCAGCGTCTTCATCGAACAGCTTTTCTTTTCACGCCTTATCTCCTAAATATTACTTCAATCAGAAAATCACTCCCGCATACTGATACGGTACCCCATTGCTCGATAACCACGCTGGCGCTTTTCCCACATTCGTGCAAGCTGCGAATTGTCATGTTCGACATAATCATAGATACGAACATCACCCTTATTGACATGTTCACGGTGCAGACGACCTGCGTACTGCTGTAATGTTCCATGCCAGGAAACAGGCATGGCAAGCACCATGGTATCAAGAGGGGGATGATCAAAACCTTCACCAATCAGGCGCCCGGTTGCCAGAATTACCCGTGGAACCGAATCATCAAGTTCTGCAAGACGTGCCAGCGTGGCTGCACGCTGCTTTTTTGTCAACCGGCCATGCAGCAAAAAGCTATGCTGAATTTGATCAGTGAGTGCTTCGCGTATCAGTTCAAGTTGTTCTGTACGCTCCGTCAACACAAGAATCTTTCGGCCTTCGTGATATGCAGCCAGAATATCCTTTGCAATGCTGTGGTTGCGGAAGGAATCATGGGCAAGGATACGGAAAACATCCTGAATACCAGATCCCTGGGGAATTTCCGGCGAATACAGGTTGAGCGGCCGAACCTCTAATCGAACTGGTGCATTTTCTGCTTGAAGTGCGCGATACCTTACAGGGCCGCACTGCATAAAGATTATGGGCTGATGACCGTCTCGACGAATAGGTGTTGCTGTCAGTCCCAGAACATATTCCGCTTTGGCCTGCTTGAGAATTGCCTCAAAAGTAAATGCTGAAAGATGATGACACTCGTCAACAATGATATGGCCATAGTTGTCGAGCAGCACGGCAAGATCATCACGCCGTGAAAGGGATTGCATAACGGCGATATCAATCAATCCTGATAGTTTCTTTTTGCCGCTTCCAATAAAACCAAGAGAGGCTCCGGACAGGTCGAGAAAAGTAGATAACCGCTCCTTCCATTGCTGGAGAAGATCAGCTCGATGAACAAGAATGAGGGTGCTCACTTTGCGCCGGGCAATTATTGCGGCAGCCATGACGGTCTTGCCGAATGCTGTGGGTGCGGAGAGAATCCCTGTTTGGTGCTTGAGCATAGCAGTGATTGCCGTTTGCTGGTCTTTTCTTAACTTACCGGTAAACGTTACTGATATTTCGGTGCCTGATATTCGCTCATCCTGAATGTCCATCCGGATATTGTGCAGTTGCAGCAGTTCGGTGACTGCGTCAAAGCATCCCCTCGGCAAACTGATATGAAGCGGGAAGTTTTCTGCACAACATACGATTCGGGATTTGTCCCATACTGGCAAACGCATTGCCTGAGCCTTGTAAAAATCGGGGTTTTGAAAAGCAGCCAGACGAATCAGACGGTTAGCCAATGGCTGGGGCAGATCAGCTTTGGCAATGAAGATCTGATTAGCGAGCACAAGAGTCAGCGATTCAGGCATGGGGCCGGTGATCCGACTGAAACTCTGCAATGAGCGTTTCCATGGCTTTTGTTCCTCCTCTTCTGCAATAAAAGCGATATCAAGCGGATGGCGAACATCACATGATCGCTGTATGGCTGAATCCAGTTCGAGACGGGATAGTCTCTGGATGGATGATAGATATTCCCACTGGTCAGGATAGATCACAAAGTTTTCATCAACAAAAACACTGAACCCCTTCGATCGTGGCTTTTGCTGCAACGGGAGCGCAATCAGGTTGCCGAAACCACCTTTTGGCAAAGTGTCCTGATTAGGAAAAAAGCGGTCGTAACTTTTTATGGCAAGTTGACGGGTGCGGTCACATGTCTGGCTTATAAGTGCAGCACCAAGCTGCCGTGCATTTGACGCTGGAACAGGTTCAGCAAAAAAAATCCATACATGCGCACCGTTGCCTGAACGCGAAATCTCCAAAGAGGCTGGAATATTCAGCTCCCTGCACGACTGTATGAAGGCTGATGCGTCCTCATGCCAGCCCTCATCATCAAAGTCTGTCGCAATAAAATAACAGGTTTCATCCGTCAGCATTGGATAGACTCCGATGGTATGCTTGCCGGTAAGATGGCGGTAATGAACATTTTCTGTAACCGGTAAGAGCAAACGCTGCTCGCAATCACCACATTTGATCTGGGGCTTATTGCAGATACCTTTCCGCCACTCGTTGCTGCACGCAGGAGAATAACCCGACATTCCTTTGGCAGACTCCCAACGAATTGGATACACATCCCTGCGACCACGGAATAGTTGCCCGAACAGTGTAACTTTTTCCAGAGCTGAACGCTGCACTGTCGATGTCGATGTGATTTCAGGTAAATTTTCTTCTGAGGGAGCAGACTCATCCCATGGTATGCCATTTGCAGCAAGCAAAGCTTTCAACCTGACATTTTCTTCCTGCAATTGCATTAAGGCATCAGGCAATTGCCCAGAAACATGGTTATACCTGCTCTCCTCATCCATACCTTTTCATTTTCTATGAAACCTGCTACCTTCCGCTACCTCTTTTGCAGGACAATCATCTTTTCTTTTGTCTTCTGCCATGCATCTCCCGGCATTAAAGGTACGAGAGAATCCAGAACATACCGTGCCGCCGCCTGGGAATCCCATGAGCTCCCTGTTGTCAGCAGGGGTGAGATATCATCAAGAAAACGAGAGTCATCAAGCTTTTCGAACAGATTCATCTCAAATTCAGCCCTGGATATCTGATGTTCTTCATACTCCATGTACCGCAAAAAGCAGGAGACAACCGTTTCAGGGATGACCGGAAGGGTTTTGGCTGTTTGCCACAAATCAAACAAATCTCTCCCTTTTTTTCGCTGATAGAGCGCCCGCAACTTGGTACCGAGCAATTCATCTATGCGATAGCTTGAGATTAATGCTGAGCCGGTATGCCAGCGGGATGCCATTCTGAATTCAAAATGTTGATATCCAAGTACCGTAAAGTGTTCCCTTGAGTTTATTTCCACTTTGAGACGTAACGGCAATCCTTCTTCTGATTCCGCACGCCAGATCAGCGTTACCCTTCCTTCTGACTGTTTCCGCTTAGGAATACCAAGCCAGGGATTGATCTTCTCTTGTACAGCATCCATGATCGGACCGATTGGCCCCGCTTGCATTTGCACCAGATCAATATCCTCTGAATATCTCGCTGGCGGTAGATGAAGCTTGAACAAGGCAGTTCCACCACGAAAAGCCAGATTTTTCGCTACAACCGGGTGGGTGTAAAGTTCAATCAGGGCACGACAGATAATCAGATCCTGCTCAATCTGAGATAACTGCGACCATGGAGCATTGACCCGCCATGCGTTTATATAATCAAGAGGTATCATATTTCCGGTTCTACCTTTTCATTTGGCAGCAGCCTCCAGCGGGCCACCTTTCGAACTCCACTGTAAGGTTGTGACGGGGAGAGCGGAGTCGGCACAGGATTGCGACCTGCAACATATTCAGCCAATCCTTCGGCTAAGCCGGCTTCACCAATCAAATCCAGCAAGTAACCCAATCGCTGAGACCACGCTATGGGAGAGAGTGCTGCTATTTCAGCCAACTTCCCGCCGTCAAGATATTCTGCAAGTTCAGATAAAACAGTTGCCGTATTGTCCAGACCCCCTGCATGATGCGGATATCCGGTTAGATCAAATGCTGTAACCTCAGGGGTCGATACCTTTACATAACCGCGAGGCGTCTTGAAATCCTGTACAGGCATAAGCGCTGCGTTCTTGCGTATGATGAAATCAATCCTCACATCACCACAAATGATATCCGGTCGAGCATGTTGCAGGAGAACCTGAAAAGCCTGAGGGCGTTGATGAGCTGCACCGTAGTGTTCGGCTGCTGTCAGCATGCCTGCATAATAGGGCTCTTTCAGATGATCCATCAGTAACGGAATAAACTGGTTTGCGGGCAAGCATCCCGTCTTCCGGTATTCCGGGGGAACGATAACATAAAATCCCCGGTACGGCATGGCAACTTCACCCTTATGGCGCAGACGACGTAAGGCCGCACGGGTAGCGATAACGCCTGATCCAAGCGCATCAGAAGCTTCAGCGCCACTGAAACAGCAAACGCCTTTGGCTAGTAAAGCGTCAATGTAGTCCGAAATAAACATACCAATAATTACATGAATCAATCGAATAAAGCAACATAATTCGTTACTAAACTCAATTGATTCACGGAACTGATAGCAGTTTGCATGGGCAAAAACCTCGCTTTATCAATTATACGGACAATTTTATCGTTCGGAGATCTATACTCTTTGAGCATGGAGACGAATGGAGTGGACGTCAAGGGTACAGCTCCGAATGTTCGAATCGCATGAGATCATTTTTTTGCACAGATAACCGACTATTATTCGACTATCTATGCAAAAAGAACTTTCCCGGACACCAAAAAAAATAAGTCTGCCTCGGATTTGCCCTGAACGCACAGACTATTTTCGCCCTCCTGTCCATCGACTTACCAATGTTCATGGGAATGAGTACCTTTCATTTATACAATGACAAGCCAGTCCAGCCAATAATGCATGATGAAACAGTCAACAAATCCAGAAAACAAGGAATCCGGTAGAGGAGGTGACATTATCATGTGGCAAGCCGGAAATACCAGCCCT
>JAPLFE010000067.1 GCA_026390855.1 Chlorobiales bacterium
AAGGAGGAACCGTCCTAAAAAAAGAGGTCGTTTTATGATTAAATGGCTTCAATGTATGAACTAAAGCTTGTAGATTAAACTACGTCAAACTGCTGGTCGTTAATTGCCGAAATCTGCGGAAATCAAATTTCCGCCTACAACTGTGATGGAGTATATTCACCAAAGCCCCGTTAAGGCGCATTGGTGTCAATTTCCCGAATCATGGCAATGGAGCAGTGCCAATCATGTAACGCACACTCTCACTGTGGCATCAAATAAGGAGACAACCAAATGAACAACACTGAACTTCTCATCTACCAAGCCTCAGGAGGCGGTAAAATAAAATTAGATGTACCGCCTGATCCATCTCTTGCTTATTCACTCTTAAAAGAAATTGTGCAAGATAAATGTAAAAAGATGCGGAATTCTCTCTAAACCAATCAATAGAGCAGTTGGAATTATCATGCTGATAAAAAAGTCAGCGTAAATGTTGTTCCGGTGTTCGGGTTGCTTTGTACTGCTACTTTTATTTGCTGGAGATCCGCTAGTTTTTTTACAATTGAGAGCCCGACTCCAACTCCTCCTGTTGTTGAGTTTCTCGATTCATCGACACGATAAAACCGCTCAAAAATTTTCGGCATATCTTTATCTGGAATTCCGATTCCCTGATCAGCAATTCTACAGGTAAGAGTATTCCCGCTCTGTTCAAGAGCTATTGTTATTATTGAGCTGGCCGGAGAATATTTAATGGCATTGGAAAGTATATTCTCGAAAATCATTTCAAGCATTGCAGGATCCGCAGCAATTCGTTCATTTTCTGATGTGCAAAGATTAATTGCAATATCTTTTTCGTTTGCAACGGTGCGCATTCTTGCAGCTACATCATTGATGAGTTGCGGAAGTATTATGTTTTCAAGATTTGGGCTGATTTTGTTACCCTCATAGAGGGCCAGTACAAGAAGTTTATCGATCAGTCGGCCCATACGGCTCAGCTCCTTAAGGCAGAACTTGACCCGGGTTTCGTAGTGCTCTATCTCTCTTGGTTTGCGTATAAGAACTTCAAGCGTGCCTTTAACAACTGAAAGTGGTGTGTTCAGCTCGTGTGAGGCATCAGCGGTAAATTGCTGTTCGCGCTGGAATGCAATCTGTAAACGGTCGAGAAGAGCATTAATGGTTGTTGATAAACGATGCAATTCATCCTCATGATAGGGGAGAGGTATGCGCTGATTGAGATTTGTTTGAGTGATTTTTGCAGCCGTAGAAATAACGTCATCAATTGGTTTTATGCTTTTTCCTGCAATAAAGCGGGTCAGAGCAAAAAGAGTTAGAATGATAACAGGAAATAAAAAGAGGCATACGATCTGTAAATCCCGCAAGAAAGATTGGGCATTCATAAGAGAACGGGCAACAATAAGATACCCTTTTGTGGTGCCATCACGATTTACAAGCGGTATTTGTAAATGGCGTAATGTAGACCCGCCAACCTTGGCGTTGAAGTATATGGGAGATGAGCTGCCGGGCTTAAAAATTAAGGGTTCCCTTAAGAGATTTTCTGATTTTTTTACTACATGCCCTTTAGTGTCCGCAAGTTGAATGAATTCAGGGTCAACATCGGCGTTCCCTTGTTTTATTTTCTTTTCTTTATAGTCTGCATCGTCATCATCAAATTTGCTGATGTGTGCAATGTCATTAAAGTTCTGGTCTTTCGCTTTCAAGTCTGAAAGCGTTTCGGTAGCCTCATGCATGAGTTCATCATCGTAATGACTGTATACAACGTGATTAACCATGAATGAAATCACGGTAAAGACGAGAGCAATCATCAATGATGTTGCGATTGTATAGTAAAGCGCTATACGATTACGCAAACTCATCTGGGGGATCTTTTTCTGGAAACCTGTTTTTGTTTTTGATGGCTCCTTGGGTTTAATACTCATAACAGGTCACGTTCACGCACGATGTAGCCTACCCCATAGATGGTTTGTATAATTTTTCCACATCCTGCTTTTTCTAATTTTCTCCGCAAAAATGTGATAAAAACGTCGACTACCGAGGTGTCAGACTCAAATGGGATTTCCCAAATTTTTTCAATAATGAGGTTTCTCGTACACACACGGTCCATATTACGGACAAGGTATTCGAGCAAGGCAAATTCTTTGGGCGTAAGGATAATTTCTTTAGAAGCGAAAAATACCTGATGACTCAAGGGGTTAATGGTGAGTTGGCCTGCTTTTATAGTACTGTCATCGGTGAGGTTTTTTTTGAGCTGTACTTTAATGCGCGCCAGCAGTTCTTCAAATTCGAAGGGTTTTTTTATGTAATCGTTAGCACCTGCATCGAAGCCGAACACAAGGTCGTCCAGAGTTTTTTTCGCGGTTAGAAAAATGATTGGAATCATGTTTTCGGCCTTGCGTAACTGACGGCAGACCTCAATGCCACTCATGGCAGGCAGCATCCAGTCGAGGATGATCAGGTTATATTCGTTTTTTAAAGCGAGTTCAAGTCCGCTTTTACCATCACCGGAAATATCAACGGCATATGATGCCTCTTCGAGCCCTTCTTTGAGAAAACTCGAGATTCCCGGTTCGTCTTCGACGATGAGTAGTTTCATATTATTTTTGGAGTGAAGGTGAATTTAAGATTTGAGTGTTTTTGATGTGTGAGTTATGAATATCAAAGAAACCTGTAATTCAATATGGCTTTATGTAACTTAAAGGAGTCTAAAGAAAAGCTTAAATAGTTCTTAAAAAGAGCTGTTAAATTACCCGAATTGATATTAAATTGTTTAATAGTATAGATTTCTTTAATAATTCCCCTCTGATAGATCTACCCTGCGAAGAAAATTACCTGCCAAATACCTGCTGTCGAAAGAGATATCGGATACTATTTTGAATTACAATGATGCCGATAAAGGATTGCTGAGAATTAAATTATGACCATGTAATACATCCTTTTTGCTGCATTTGTTGATATTATTCCGAAAACCTGCTCTCTGTAATAACTCCAGAATATACGCTTATTTTGTGTTCCGGTTTAAAGTTTTTTTAATGATTAATTAGGGACCTTTTAGGAGGCTTTTAATTACTTCTTAAATCCATATTTTTAATATTGTAACAATCGTTATGTCCTGTGTTTATCAACAAAGGAATAAACCTGTCTTAATATTTTAAAACATAATTCGGACAGGTTGAATAACGCTCAATTTTCCTCTTGAAATTAGTAATCATCATTTAGTCAGTAATTATATAATTACTGCTAAGAGATCAATAAGTCAATAATTAAAAATTTCATTTTTATTAATAATTAAAGGAGTCTTACGTCAATTTTAGCGTTTAACTGAAAACAACAACCACAACCACAATTAACAAACGGAGAGCCTGTATTATGAGGAAAATAACATTTGCATCAATTCTTTCTGTCTGTATGACCCCTATGCTGTTCTGGAGTTCAGAGAGCCAGGCAATTCCGTCATGGGCCAGAAAGTATGAAGTATCCTGTTACATGTGTCACTCTGGTATGCCCCAGCGGAATGCTATTGGTGAAGCCTTCAAGAACAATGGTTATCGTATGCCGGCAGGTGCTGAAGCTGCATTTACTCGCCAGGCACAAATAAAAATAGGTACTGAAGAGTGGAAAAAAACTATTAAAGCTCCTATAAGCAGTTCTTTTCCTCAATTCGATCCCCTGAGCGTTGTTCTTACTGGCAATGTTCTCAGCTATTCCGCACCGACCTATACTTCTACAGGTGCACAAGCCACAGGTGTGTCGTTTAACTACAATGTTCCTGGTCAGGTAGGACTGTTTTTTGGTGGTTCAGTAGGCGATCAACTTACCATTTTTGGTCAAATCAGTGGATTCGGTGGTGCCTCAACTTTAGATACCGATGATGATGGCAGCACTAAAACTGTTAGTTTTGATAGTGCATCAATAAATGCCAATGTAAGAGTTGTCTGGGAATTTAATCCAGGGTTCAACTTTGCTCTCGGTAATAACTTCAGTAATGCCTCCTGGAACGGTGTAGGAACTGGTGGTGTGGTCAATGTGTCTGGTGTTCTCCCTGCACCAGGAACCTATGCGGAATTGAACTATACCCGTGGTGATGTTGGCGGATACTCAATAACTGCCGGTACCAGTATGGCTGCCAAAAACAATACTCCAATCGTTGCTACTGAGAATAAAATTGACGATATCGTCTACTTGAGAGGAAAACTAAAGTTGTTTGGAGCAGGGCTGCTTACTGGTGCCAATGGTGAGTTCGGGAACCCTTATACCGGCCTTGACAACCAGATTGCGATAGGTGCAGGACTTTCTTACACCGATCACAAGACAGCTGTAAAGGATCCAAAAACAGGTGTTACTCCTACAAAAGGCTTTACAGGTGGTTATGCTGGTGAGACCCTTGTTTATGGTGGAGATATCCAGGGTGTCTACAATGATTTTCTCGCTGGTGTAGCGCTAAGTCATGATCGTGATCTTCAGCTCAACAACTTCAAGGCTGAAGTCGGACATTATTTCTATTCATGGCTTTATATTAAGGGCGCTTACTCGGATTTGGCAAATTCCCCTAGTTTAACAGCAAAAGTTCCTATGCGTTATGACGTGCATCAGCCTACCATTACCGGCAGCCTTACCGCATGGTTGTCTTCAGCTGTTTCGCTTACCGGATCATACAAGCATTTTACCAAGGAAAGGGTTGGTTCCGGCACCAACAATGCGGATACCGTCATATTGTCAGTTCTTGCTGGTTTCTAAAGCCGGATTTGAGTTCTGATTTTTTGATTGAGTAATGTACTTCTCCTCTTGAAAGGCATGGTCGTTTTCCAATGATCATGCCTTTTCTAGAGAGACTTTCTGCAGGTTATAACAAGAGTTGTCTTGAGCTTTGTAACCTCCGTTTCACTTATGAAGATGACTATCAAACCTTTTATGTCGGTTTTTGTCTGTGGACTTTTGTTGTTGGCTTCATGCACCAACGAGGTGTTGCCTAACCAGGAACAGTTATCTCAATCTTCGAAAGGAGCTGCAGAGGAAAAACAAATGGCTTCGGGTAAAGTAATTTATGAATCGAACTGTGCCGGTTGCCATAATTCAAATGTTGCTGGTGCACCGACGCCCGGAGATAAAGCTGACTGGACAGAGCGCATGGCACAGGGTGTTAATGCGATGACTAAAAAATCTATTGAAGGGTTTGAAGGGAAAAAAGGGGTGATGCCTCCCAAAGGGGGTAATTCGGTACTGACCGACGAAGAATTGTTAAATGCCGTTTCCTATATGGTAAAAATTTCGCAATAAATTTTATTGTGTGGCACCTTCTTCAGCGCTGTGATTTTATTGGCGGGGTTAAAAAAACTTTTTTATTCGATCAATTTATATAACAATCATAATGGAGGATACCTCTATGTCTCGTTTCTTTTCAACGGTTTGTTGTGCACTTTTTGTTGTTTCAATGACTTCAGTCGATGCTGAAGCTGCATACGATGCAGCAGCTGGACAAAAAACTTACGATACCACCTGTGCAGCCTGTCATAAAGGTGGCCTTCTGGGTGCGCCTAAATTGGGTGACAAAGCGGCATGGGCTCCACGTATAGCGCAAGGATTAGATGTTTTGGTCAGCAAATCTATCAAAGGTTTTCAGGGTAAAACAGGTACAATGCCGGCAAGAGGTGGAGATGCAAAGCTTACGGATGCCCAGGTCGGCAATTCAGTTGCTTATCTTGTTGGACAAAGCAAGTAAGTGGGTTTGTGCGCTGGTTTGCATGAGCATCCCGGTGCATAGTAACTTATATGATCTCTCTGTAACAGTTATTTAAGGGGTGTTTTGCCGGTATCATGAACAACTGCAGTTGGTGTATGGTTGTGTGTGTCAGTTGATTGTTTATGATGCCGGCAATTTTTTTTGAAACCTATCAAGAGCTGGATGACTGGATTTGAGGTTTGACTCTGTCATGCGTTGACTCCCCGCAAAGCCAACGGAGTCTTGGCGACTATACTATTTCCATACGGTGAAAAATTGGGGAGCTAATCGTCATCCCCTCGGCCTTCACCTCGTTCTCTGCCTTCTCCCCCTTCTCCGCTGGCGTCTCGATGGCATTTTATGCAGTTCTGATAATCGAATATTCCTTCTTTTTCATGCTTGCGGGCCATACGGTCGGGTGAGTGCTCATGGCAGTTATAGCAGGTGTATTTTTTATAATTACTCGGGTCGGTATGGCATGTTACGCAGCTTGCTCTATGATTGCGGTCAAGCCTGAAATATTTGTCGTGGTCATAGGTTGCCGGTTTCCATGCAGTGGCAGTATGGCATGTTGCGCAGTTTGTGGAAACCTTCAGGTGGAGATTGTCCTTCGGCAGGTCAGCCTTGTGGCAGTTTATGCATTGCTTGCCAGACGCGGCGGTAAGATTGTTGTGATCGAATGTTGCTGGTTTCCATTTGTTTGTTGCATGGCATTCGGAGCAATTGCCTGTTGCATAACGGTGCAGCGTATCCTGCGGTTTTTTATTGTTATGGCAGGTGATGCACTCTTTTTGCTGTAAACGTGAAAGAGAGGAGTGCTTAAAGGGTTTGAGTGCTTTGGCTGCGTCGGTACCCCGGTGGTCGGTATGGCAGTCGATGCAGGAGTTGGCATCAACGCCTCTGTGAAACAGAACCTTGGGAGTATCTTTTGGAAGAACAACGCCCGCGACATTTTTGACACTGATATCACTCTGCTTGTGACAGCTGATACACTGAATGGACATTGCTCCGGCAAAGGGTTTGTGACAACTCAGACACTTTTTTTCTAAGGCGTGATGGCCTTTCATCAGAGGGCCGGGGTTAAGCAGTACTTCGGGGAAAATCGCAGCCAGAGCAGCGAGAATGATGGCTGAGACGATAAAAACAAACAGTAGTACTCTCATTGGTTTAGTTCCAGTTCCAGAAGTTCTCAAGTGTTTTAATGGTCAGTGTGTCCCAGTATTTTTGCTGGCGGAATACCCAAAGGAAAAGACAATGAAAAGCTGTGCTGTATACTCCCATATATCGCCCTATCCATGTTCAGTGTGTACTCTGCAAAATATAGTCAAGAAAAATTTCTGCAATAATATCAAAAGCAGATAAGAGACTGATAGTGGTAAGGTTCGTTGAATAAGAAAAGATTTCCATATCGTTATGGTATTGTATCAGCATTACTGTCATTCGGGGACAATATATTCGGTTCAGCTTATACGGGGATTAAGAGAATCTTAAAAATTGATTAAAGTCTCATGAGCTTACAACTATAGGTTTTAGGATTTCTTGTACTGTTTATGCTGAAAATTGAAGAGGGTCTTTTAGCGGAATACCAGTTGATAGCACTATTATTTTATATTGTTGGCAATTAGCGATTTAGAGCTGAAATATGGTTTTCCCATTATTCAATATATTGCTCTTTGGATGAGTTTTATTCTGGTTTATTGATTTGGAGGGTTATCTGTGACCTATTTAATAATGTTCATTTTGAGATTTTTTCGCAGCATTGTACTTGCGTTGTGTCTGTGTGCGTTTTTTTGCATACCCTTGCGGGCTGAACCTGTGCCTCGAAGTATCAATGCAATAGTTGCTCTTGCCCTGGATTACAGTGCGGAACTTGCTGCTTTGGATAAGGAGGCAACTGCTCAACAATTACGTGCAGTTCAGGCTGGTACTCTCAGTAATCCGACCCTGGAGTTAGAGGGGTCGACCGGTACCTTGACCGGCAGCTCTGAATCACGGAATGCGTCGATTGGTATTAATCAGGAGCTTCCTTTGTATGGGAAACTGCGCCTGCGTCGGAAAGCATTAGAGCGTGAAGCTGAAGCTTTGCATCGGAAACGGGATAATACTGCGCGGTTACTGAAGGACGAAGTTGCCACACTGGCACTGGATTACTTGTTGAGTGACAAACGTTATGAACTTGCGGTAGATATGGTAAAACTTAACCGTGAGTTAGTCGCAATAGCCGGGGAACGTTTCAAGGCAGGTGACATTCCTGAACTGGAATTCAACCTTACAAAGGTTGAATTGGCAAGGGCAGAAAGCCGTTTACTGGAAGTTGAGCGGGTAAGAAGTCCCCTTAGGGTCTCTCTTGCTGTATTGACTGGTTTGAATGAGGCTGATATTGTTTTATCCGACAAGCTCACCACGCCGTTGTCTGCACTAAAAACGCAGGATCTTGTAAAGCAGTCACTTTCTTTGAGGCCTGACCTCCTTGCTTTAGCGCTTGAACGAGAAAAAGCGGAAACTGAGCATCGCCTGGCTAAGGCGGAAGCCCTTGCCAACCCAACAGTTGGTTTGTTTGCACAATGGCAGCGTAACTCTGTTGAGGTGGGCGGCATGTCGGCCATTAACAGAGATAAGCTTCTGGGGCTTCGACTCTCTGTGCCGATTCCGGTTTTTGACCGTAATACGGGTGGCAGGGCTGCTGCTCGTGCTTTTGTGGATGCTGCAGATGCTCGACGTCTGGCGTTAGAGCGGACGATAGTTGCAGAGGTAGAAACTGCGATATCGCGCCTTTCATTGTCGGAACGCATCCTTGCTTTGTTGGAGCAGGGTATTATTCCGCAAATGACCGAGAACCTGAAGTTGACTCAGGAAGCTTACCGAATCGGTGAGGTGGGGATTCTTTCGGTACTAGATCAACAGAAAAAATTCTTTGAAGTTAATGAGACGTATCTGTCAGCTTTGCACGCAAGGCGAGTGGCGTTCATTAAACTTGAAACAGCAGCGGCGATCAATCTAGAGGGGGGTGTACAGTGAAAAGGAATGCCATTATTATTGTAGTAGTCCTTGGTATTGCTCTAGGAGGAGGGTTGCTTTATCGTTCCAGCTTCCTCAAAAGCGGCAGTGGAGAGAGTGTCGAAAAGAAAGCAGGTCAGGAAGAGCGCGGGAAGGTGGGAAGTGTGAAGATGACAGCCTTGATACAGAAGGAGAATGGTGTGATTGTTGTTTCTGCAAATAAGCAGATACTCAGGGAGGTGATTAATGTCACTGGTAAGGTGGCGGTTAATGCCGACCGTATGGCCCATGTGTCGCCGCATATACAGGGAAAAATCATTGCTGTCAAGGCTTCTCTGGGTGACAGTGTTTTTGTGGGCCAGCCTCTTGCTGTTATTGAAAGTGTTGAGCTTGGTGATGCTTTGAGCCGTTATATTCAATCGAAAAGTAAGGTTGCCCTGGCGCAGTCGAGCATGGAGAGGGTTAAGGGCCTTGTAGAAAAGAAAATCGCAGCTCGTAAGGAGCTTTTGCAGGCTGAAAGTGACTTGAAAATTGACCGGACTGAACTCCAAGCCAATAAAGAGCGCCTGACTTTGTATGGTATTTCAACCTCAGACCTTAAAAACGAAAATTATCAAAAACCACATCTGGTGGTACGTTCTCCTATTGGTGGAGTTATTACTGAGAAACATGCAATCGTCGGTGAGCTCTCGGACCCTTCCAAAAGTCTTTACACCGTTGTCGATCTCTCTTCGGTCTGGGTGCTGGTTGATATTAACGAGAAGGATATCAGTAAGGTGCAGAAAGGGCAGTTGGCGGTTTTTACCGTTGCAGCTCTTCCTGGTCAGAAACTACAGGGCCGAATCACTTATATCGCTGATGTGGTTGATGAGGCTACCCATACAGTTAAAGCGCGTTTGACGGTTGCGAACTCTGGTAGAAAGTTGAAGCCGGAGATGTTTGCTACTGTTGAACTGACGCAACCCTCACTTGCGGTGACGGCCCTTGCTGTTCCAGAAGAGGCTTTGCAGGATATTGATGGGAAAAAGGTGTTGTTTGTCACAGGAAACGGTACGGATTTCTTACCGCGTCCGGTTGAAGCTGGCCGTATTTCGGGGGGTATGGTTGAGATTGTTTCGGGGTTGAAGGACAAAGAACGCTATGCCGCCAAGGGATCGTTCATTTTGAAGTCGGAGCTTAAGAGAAGTGAACTTGAAGGGGATTAAATTGTAATGTTAGAAAAAATAATCAGTTATACCTTAAAGCGAAAAGGGATAGTGCTGCTTCTCTCGCTTTTGATTATCACTTTCGGGTTGTATTCATATGTGCGGTTGCCGATTGACGCTTTTCCTGATGTCACCAATATTCAGGTTGAAGTCGTCAGTCGTGCAGATGGACTTTCGGCAATTGAGATTGAGCGAAATGTCACCTATCCGATTGAGATGGCTATGCGCGGATTGCCTGATATTGAACAGATGCGGTCGGTTACGAAGTTTGGTCTCTCGATCGTCACCATCGTTTTTAAGGATAATGTGGATATTTATTTTGCCCGGCAATTGGTGTTTGAGCGTTTGGCGGAAGCAAGAGAAAAGGTTCCCAAAGGAGTTCAGGTTGCCATGGGACCGATTGGTACGGCAATGGGAGAGATTTATCAGTATACGCTCGAAGGAGATATGCCGAAGGATCCCCTGCAGAAGAAGACGTATTTGACAAATTTAAGAACCATTCAAGAGTGGATGGTTACTCCGCAGCTTAAAAGCGTTGCTGGTGTTAATGAAATCAATTCTTTTGGTGGGTATTTCAAGGAGTATCAGGTGGTTGTTTCACCTGAACAACTGGTAAAATACGGACTGACCGTTGAAGACGTTTTTTCGGCAGTCGAAAAAAATAATCAGAATGTTGGGGGTAATGTCCTTGAGCGGTATACGGATCAATATATAGTCCGTGGGGTGGGGTTGATAAAGGATGTGAGTGATATTGAGAATATTGTTCTTAAGTCTCAACAGGGAACGCCGACTTACCTCAGAGAGGTTGCTCAGGTGAAGATTGGAGAGGCTGTTCGGATGGGCGCTGCTATGAAGAACGGGAAAGATGAAGCTGTTGGTGGAATTGTAATGATGCTGCGTGGTGCCAACAGCCGCGATGTTGTGGCCCAGGTGGCGGAAAAAGTAAAAGAGATCAACGAAAACAACCTCCTGCCTGCAGGCATCAAGATTGTGCCTTATTATGATAGAAGTGATATTGTGAATGCAAGTGTGAGTACGGTAAACAAGGCGCTGATTGAGGGCTCGCTGCTTGTTCTGATTGTGCTGTATTTATTGCTGAATAGTTTCAGGGGGAGTTTTGTTGTTCTTATTGCCTTGCCTCTTTCGCTTCTGGCTACCTTTATTGTGATGAAGCTGGTTGGTATCAGTGCGAATTTGATGTCGCTTGGGGGGCTTGCAATTTCAATTGGAATGATCATTGATACAACAATTATTCAAGTTGAAAATGTTCAGCGGCATTTAAGCGAGGATGATCATAAAAATCCGAAGTTTACTACGGTGCTTAAAGCGGTGATGGAGGTGAGAAAGCCAAGTATTTTTGGGGAATTTATTATTGCCATTACCTTTTTACCTATTCTTTCACTTGCAGGCATTGAAGGTAAGATGTTTGGACCTTTAGCCTTAACTGTTGCGATTGCGCTTCTGGCTTCTTTGTTTCTTTCCATATTTGTTATTCCGGCTCTCTGCATAGTGTTTCTGAAACCTCAGCAGGAAAAAGAAAGTGTGCTGATGAGGTATGCTATGAAAGGGTATGTGCCACTACTGGAATATGCAATGAACAAGAGAAAAAATATCCTGAGTATTGCTGTTTTTTCTCTGTTTGTTTCTCTGTTTCTTGTGACGAAATTAGGGACAGAGTTTATACCGACCATGGATGAAGGTTCGTTTGATATGGATGTATCGATGCTTCCGGGTGTTTCGCTTGCGACTGCAATGGAGGTTAACCAGCGTGTGGCGGTAAAGCTGAAGAAGTTTGATGAACTTGATATTGTGACGTCGCGTACTGGGCAAACTGGTGTTGCGCTGGATACAAGAGGATCGGATAAAACAGGGTATGTGGGGATATTCAAGCCGAAAAGTATGTGGAAACGGGATATCTCCAAGGAGGATTTGATTAATGAGATGCGTAAATCTCTGGAATCAGTTGCGGGGATCAGTTTTGGGTTCAGTCAGCCGATTCAGTGTAGAATTGATGAGCTGGTTGCGGGAACTCGTGCTCAACTGATTGTGAAGCTGTTTGGTGAAGATATTGAGGTGCTGAATAATAAATCGGCTGAAATCGCAAAGGTACTTTCCTCCATCAAAGGGGGAACCGATCTGGTTGCGGAGAAGGTTTCGGGGCAACCTTACCTGACGATTAATATTGACCGAAAAAAAATAGCTCGGTATGGTTTAAATATCAGCGATGTTCAGAATGTTATTGAAATAGCAGTTGCCGGTAAATCGGCTTCTAAGTTTTATGAGGAAAACCGGAGCTTTGATATCGCAATTCGTCTGCCGGAGGAACATAGAAATTCGCTTGAATCAATTAAAAATATAGTAGTTACCACAAAATCTGGAATGAATATTCCACTTGAACAGTTGGCCGATGTAAAGATGATTGAAGGGCCGGTTCAAATTAGCCGCCAGGATGGTGTTAGAAGAATCGGTATTGAGATGAATATAAGCTGCCGGGATATTGGTGGTTTTGTTGCTGAAGCTAAGCAGAAGATCAAGGAAAAAGTCAAGTTGCCTGCTGGTTATTATTTGACCTGGGGTGGGCAATTTGAAAATCAGCAACGGGCTATGAATAAACTGATGATTATTGGCCCTGTTGCCATTGGATTGATTTTGCTTCTCTTGTACATCACCTTTAAGTCATTCCGTCTTGCATTGCTGGTGATTTCGAATTTGCCTTTTGCTTTAATTGGTGGAATTTTTGCTCTTTTTTTCACTGGTCAATATTTATCTGTTCCGGCTTCGGTTGGATTTGTTGTTTTGTTTGGTGTTGCTGTGCTGAATGGCCTTGTTCTGGTTTCGCGTATTGCACAGTTGCGTGAGGAGGGGTATGGGTTGCAGGAAGCAATAAGGAAGGGGAGTCTTGATAGATTACGTCCGGTACTGATGACTGCGTCAATTGCAATTTTCAGCCTGATGCCGATGCTGCTTGCCAGCGGAGCTGGTTCTGAAATACAAAAGCCGCTAGCAACGGTTGTTGTTGGCGGTTTAATTACTTCGACATTGCTTACGTTGTTGATTATTCCATCGGTGTACAGCTGGTTTGAAAAAAAATCAATGAATCCGGAAATGTAAAAAGTATCTCTTGGTTGCCAAGATAAGGTTTGAGATGTGGTATCCGTTAAGGTTTCGGGTATGAGGGGTGAAGAGATTCGCGGGGGCTTGTATGTCGTTGTTTTTGAAGAGAAGAATGCGTATAAAAGTCTATATTTTGTTGTAGATGTTCTTGCTTGACGGTTCTCTGATATTGAGAAGATGGCGGACAATTTTCATGCTTTTGCTAACGATGAGCCTCCTGAGGTACAGGTTCACACCCATGATCGATATCATGGGGTGATGAATATGTGTTCAGCGTTACCGCCCCTTGTGACCGCTGTAGTACATCCGGTGGATGAGTTTGTGCTGACATCGGTTGCTCAAGCTGCAATGGAAAATCTTATTATACCGGTTCTGGTTGGTCCTACGGCCCGTATCATGAATGCCGCTGCTACTGCGGGGATCGATATTGCGGCGTGGAGGATTGTTGATGCAAAATACAGCCATGCTGCTGCTGATAAGGCTGCTGCTTTGGCGGCAACAGGTACGGTTCAGGCGATTATGAAGGGGTCGCTGCATACGGACGAAGTGCTGCATCCTATTGTTGTCCCGAACTCGGGCTTGCATACCGGGCGACGGTTATCGCACTGCTATGTGATTGATACGGCGGGCTATCATAAATGGCTGATTATTACTGATGCTGTTGTTAATATTGCGCCTGATCTTGGCATCAAGGCCGATATCTGTCGGAACGCTCTTGATGTCTGGCACGTTTTGAGCGATGAAAAACGGTTGCCCAAGATAGCAGTGCTTGCTGCGGTTGAAATTATCCATCAAAAAATGCAGGCGACTTTGGATGCAGCGGCTTTATGTAAAATGGCTGAACGTGGTCAAATTACGGGTTGCATGATCGACGGGCCGCTCGGTTTTGATAATGCGATCAGTAAGGATGCGGCAGCTGAAAAAGGAATTGTATCAACGGTAGCGGGTGATCCTGATATTTTGCTGGCACCGGATATTGAGGCGGGGAACATTCTTGCAAAACAGTTGACATTTTTTAACCATGCCGATGCTGGAGGCATTGTTATGGGCGGGCGTGTGCCAATTATTCTTGCCAGCCGGGCTGATACGCTGCGTACGCGGCTTTTGTCGTGCGCTTTGGCTGTTTTAGTTGCACAAGCTCGGCGTGAGGAACGCTTAGGATGAATTCATGACAGTATTCGAAAATGAGGGGAAGCACGCTTTTGCAGTGCTCAGTGTTGCAATCTCCCCTACATCAATTTAACCGTTATATTCACCGCGTCGCGCGTCGTGGTTGCATTTGGCTCGATGATACAGGGCTTGCTGTGCTGAATGGGTATTAGCCTCTTTGCCTTGCCAAATCTCCAGTGCTGGTTGCTGGATAGCACGGGCAAATGAAAATGACAATGCCCAGGGCGATCGTGATTTGAATTTTATATTCATGGCATTCAAGCGCTCTGATGCGAGTTCAGCAGATTGCCCGCCAGACAAAAACGTAATTCCTGGAACTGCAGCCGGGACGGTTCGCAAGAGACATTGCACTGTGGCATCGGCTACTTCATTTATTGTGTCCTGTTTTGGACAGCTTAATCCTGGAAGTACCATGTTGGCTTTGAGAATCATACCCTCGAGAATTACTCGCTGGAGGTAAAGTTGATTGAAAACAGCTCGTAGAACTTTTTCGGTTACCTCGCTGCATCGTGCAAGGGTATGCTCACCGTCCATAAGCACTTCGGGTTCTACGACGGGTACCAGTCCCGATTCCTGACATAATGCAGCATAGCGAGCCAGCGCATGAGCATTGGCATCGATGCAGCCGGGACTTGGAATGCCATCTCCAATGGTAATGACTGCGCGCCATTTGGCAAAACGGGCACCCATTTGTGAGTATTCGGCCAGGCGTGTGCGCAGTGCGTCGAGACCTTCGGATATTTTTTCTCCGGGGTGATTTGCCAGGTCTTTTGCTCCGGCGTCTACTTTGATTCCGGGAATGATTCCTGCATCAATGATGACCTTGATAAAGGGCGTGCCGTCTTTTTTTTGCTGGCGGATTGTTTCGTCGTAGAGTATTGCACCACTAATACTTTCACTAAGGCCGGGAGTGGTTACAAGCAGTTCCCGATAGCTTCGTCGGTTCTCCTCTGTTTGTGGAATTCCATATTTGGCAAACCGTTTGTGACAGGTTGGATTGCTTTCGTCCAGTGCCAGAAGTCCTTTGTCGTTGGCGACCATTGCTTTAGCTGTTTCGGTAAGCTGTTGCACCTTTGTTGTTGACTCACTTTGCATAAGAGCTCCTATTTGTATACCCTTTTATTTAAAGGTCTTGCTTTCAAGGGTTACTATTTTCGCAAGGCGTCGCTGAAACCGTTCGGTCCCCTTGAAACGGGCGTTAAGAAACGTCTGGACCAACTCCCAGGCTAAGGCATGTCCGGTGACCAGACCGCCAAGACACATGACGTTCATGTCATCGTCCTCTACGCCTTGATGAGCGGAGAAGGTATCGGTGATTAAGGCAGCTCTTATACCGGCAATTTTGTTTGCTACAACGCAAGCCCCGACACCGCTGCCACAAATGGCTAAACCACGAATAATTTCTCCGTCAATCACTGCTCTCGACATGGGTATCACGAAATCAGGGTAGTCATCACCAGTATCCAGTTCAGTTGCCCCGAAGTCTAAAACTTCGTAACCAACACTTTTTAAGGACATCATCAGAAACTCTTTCATTTCAAATCCACCATGATCTGCTGCTATGCCTATACGCATGATTGATCCTTTCGTTCAGTTGTGTCAATCTTTTCCCCAGATGATGGGCGTTATGTTTTTTTCTTGTAACTGCTTTCGGTTACAAGGTCAGTAAAAATCGTTCATTGATAATGCGGTTTTTCTCGGGGTTCTTCAACCCAATACCCTTTACGATTATAATGCCGATGGAGGCCGGTTTCATAATCGCGAGTGATGAGAGAGTCTGTTGTGTATTCGGGTGACTGCTGAATGGTGTCGCGGTGGAGATTGACGAAGACTTTGGACTCATCCCAACTGACATGATCTATCCATTGTGGAGAGAGCAGTACTTTTTTTCCCGGTAACCAGTTTCGTGTATCGATGATGAGGTAACGTATTGCCCATGTTTCATCGTCGATGATAAAATCTTCAACGTGACCAATTTCACCGTCTAAGGCCTGGATGTGATAGTCACTGACTTCGAGGGTGCTGCGTAAGTGGGGATCCCATGCTTTTTCACTGGTGCTGAGGTTTTTCAATTTTTCACCGTCGCGCTCCAGATAGGGATAATATCCCCACATATAGGGGGCTCCCCAGTAAATTGGCCATCCATAATATCCGTAATATTCTGTTTCAAATTGTTGCGAGACTGGCATGTCGCTGTCCAATGATGGACTTTCTTCAATCTGCTTTTTTGTTAAATCGACGGTGATGAGTTTTTCATCGCTTTTTACCGCTCCGAGAGCGTAAGGAGAGATGAGAACCTGCCTGCCTGAGAGCCATGTTCCAGTGTTCGCGACCAGGTAACGAATGGTCCAGTGACGGTCGTCGAAATAAAACTCTTCGACTTTTCCAATTTCGCCGTCCAGACTTTCCAGTTGATAGCCTTTGAGTGTTTTGGCTTTGATTAATATCATTGCAGTGTTTTCAGGTTCAGGTAAAACTACTTCATATTTTATGGAGTGCCGGGTGTGCGGTTTGTTCAGTTTTTCATTTCATGCACATCAATGTCATGAGCGCTTGCGGCGTGCAGTATTTTCCTTGCGTTTTCCGCATTTTCTGCTGTTCCATGGATAATGACGAGGAACTTATTTGCTTTGACAGCCTCTTCATATTTCACAATGCTGTCTTTAGGGACACCTATACTGAAAAGTGCTGCACCAAAAGCGCTCAATCCACCTGTTACCAAGGCACCCTCAAGAGCAGCGATAATCCAGGTTACCAGAGGACCAAACACCAGAACCTGACCAATTCCAGGTATTACGAGAAACGCTGATCCGAATAATAAACCGAATAAGCCACCCCAGAATGCGCCCAACTTGCCCCAGAATTTAACCCTGTCACCTGTGTTGTAATACCCCACGACATGCTCTTCGGTGTGGTAATCCTTTCCAATAATAGAGAACTGACGCATATCGAAATGAGACCGTTGCAGTTCTTTGATAGCGTTTTCTGCTTGTTCATGGGTATCAAAAAAGCCAACCGTTACATTTTGCTGTTCCATAAATTCCTCGTGTTTTATAATCTTTTCTGCGTAATACCTTCTGGATTCCTCATCTCTTTATACGAAAATATATAAAATATATATACAAGAAGTTACGAAAGGATGCGTTTTGTTCTTAAAAAATAGAATTGATGTGTTTTTGTGTCAGGCATCATCTTCGATGATTGTGCGTGATGTTTTGTTTTTCAATTGAAAGACTCGAGTGGTGTTGCTGATGAATGTGCAGGTATTATCGTCGATACAGAGAGATATTGGTGGTGCTGAACTATCACTTCCATGGACTGTGAGAGAGTCGTGCGTCACCCGAAAATAAAGTGAATGGCCGCGGTAGCGGATGCGCATGTCGAAGCGCTCAATTGCTTTTGGCAGTTCGGGATGAAGTCGAAGAATATTGCCTCTTGCTTCGATACCGGTCAATACGCGCTGCACCAGATCAACGGTGCCGGCCATAGCTCCAAGGTGTACACCTTCTGCTGTGGTTCCGTGCTGAATATCACTCACGTCGCTCTGCAGTGCCTCCGCGAAAAAGTTTATAGCTCGTTGCCTGTCTGAACGTGCCAGTACCCAGGCAGAAACTACACGGGAGAGAGTGGAGCCTTGACTGGAACGATCAATATAGTAGGTGATGTTTTGTGGAATTGTTTCGTATTCGAAGGGATAACTCAGGCGTTTGAACAATTCGCCTATCTCCTCAGCGGAAAAGAGGTAGAATAACATCAGTACGTCTGGTTGTTTCGATAGCTTGTAACGGTTTGCGGAATCGTTTTCCTCTTCGAGGATGAGATCGAGTCGCTGAATATTACCGTATCGGGTTCGGTAGTCATCAAGATCAATTTCATGCAGTTTTTCGTAACCCTCGAACTGGCTGATAATGCCATTATCCTGGAAAGGCACATACATTCTGCGGGTGATATGCTCCCACCTCTCGATTTCCTTTGTTGATACGCAAAGGCGAGTTGTGAGTTCAGCGTGCCGGACGTCCGACAGGAGATCAAGCACTTCCAGTGCCCGGCATAATACCCACACGGCCATGATGTTGGTATAGGCATTGTTGTTGAGGCCTGGTGCAGCGGAATCCGGGTAGGCATCGTGAAATTCGTCTGGGCCCATTACTCCATGGATTTCGTAGCGATCTTTTTCATGATTGAAGGTAGCTATGCTTGACCAGAAGTTGGCGATATCGAGGATCAGCTCTGCACCATATGAATAGAGGAACTCGACATCATGTGTGACCTGGTAGTACTGCCAGACGTTATGAACGATGGCACTGCCTACGTGGCGCTGCAAAAATGAGTTGTCGGGCATCCATCGCTGCGAACGCGGATTGAGGTTGAATTTCTGGGTTTCTTCCTGGCCATTGCTGGCACTTTGCCAGGGGAACATTGCGCCTTTATAGCCGGCCTCAGCGGCAGCTGCGCGTGCCTCATTCAGACGCCGATAGCGGTACATCAGGAGCGATCGGGTGATTTCGGGCATGCGATAATTGAAAAACGGGAAGATGAAGAGTTCATCCCAGAATATATGGCCTTGATAGGCTTCTCCTGTCCAGCCGCGCGCGGGTATACCTATATCGAGCCCGATGGAGTTGGGTGATACGGCTTGCAGCAGGTGAAACATGTTCAGTCGTAGCAGCATCGGGACGTTGAGCGGTAGGGTGTGGGTTGTCCTGATATGAACGTCAAATCGACGCCACACATACTTCCATGTTAACAAATGATCAGCAAGAAGTGTATCGAAGCGGCCGGCACGTGTGATTGACTTGTGGGCATCAAACCCGCATTCCGAAATGGCAAGGTCGCGTGAGGTATAGAAGGAGGCTACCTTTTCCAACGTCAGCGTATCACCTTGTTTGAGATCGATATTGAGTTCCTCGGCGGTGTATGATGGTTCTTCAATATGGCGGCGTTCAACTTCGAGAAGTTTTCCATTGAGGAATGCCTGGGTACGGGCCACCTCTGCGACATGAATATTTGACTGGTTTGTACGTACCTGCAGGTAAAGGCTCTCTTCGCCAACGTGGGAGCTGGTAACTGTTTCGAGATGCTTGTTATTGAAGTTCTTGTACAACTTCGCACCTGCGTTGATGATGCGTCCATCGATGGCTGATCGCACTGTAACTGCGGCCGACCAGTTTTCAGCGGTTAACGTCAGTTCAAGTGCCCCAAGATGCATATTGCTCATTGAGAGTAGTGATCGCTCTTTGAGTGTTGTGCGCCGCCCCTGAAGATCCTCGAAGCAGATGTTCCGCAGTAACAGACCTCTTCTCAGATCGAGTTCCTGATGGTACGATACAAGGTTTGCTGTTTCCGGCTTGAACCACTCCTGGCCGTCAATACGAAACTCGAGCATAAGCCAGTTTGGGAAATTTACGATATCCTCATTTTCGACCATTCGACCTGCAATGCCGGTGCGCAACCGATTGTAGATTCCTGCGAAATAAGTTCCGGGATAGTGAATGGCGTCGGCCACCGACCAGGGGGCGGCTCCGCGCATTGTGGTATAGCCATTGCCGAGAGAGCATAAGGCTTCACGGATACCTTCCTGTGTTGAATCAAAACCATCAAATTCCAGTGACCAGGATGATGATGATTTTTCTGATACATGAACTTGAGCGAGATCGGACACCACTACGTCAGCACCGGCATCTCGAAGAGCCTTGGCGTGCCCGGAATGTTCTGTGTGATCAACACCAATGATGCAGCCGAATAAACCGGCACGTCCGGCCTCAATGCCTGCAATGGCGTCGTCTACGACAACAGTACGCGCAGGCTCAACCCCGACAAGCCTTGCTGCTTCAAGAAAACCATCAGGTGCTGGCTTGCCCTGGATTTTGAGGCGGGTGATGTCCATTCCATCTACTTGTGCGTCAAAGAGCTGCGATATACCAGCGGCTTGGAGCACCTCACTGCAATTATTACTGGAGGATATCACAGCCGTCTTCATTTTGAGTTCTCGAAGTTTTTGAACCAGGGTAATTGATGATGCATAGGGCTCTACACCATACTGCTGAAGATGTAACAGGAAATACCTGTCTTTCAGATTGCCGAGTGCTGAGACACTTTGTATATCTGGACCGTCTTGGGGCGTTCCCCATGGCAGTTCGATTCCGCGTGACTTAAGGAACGCTGCTGCTCCATCGTAACGTGGCTTGCCATCAACATAGAGCAGGTAGTCTGTGTCGATTTGAAAGGGAACAAAAGGGTCGCCTGTTTTTGAGGCGCGCTCGTCGAGAAAATTGTCGAACAGCTTTTTCCAAGCTGAGGCGTGCACTTCTGCTGTATTGGTCAAGACCCCATCAAGATCAAAAAGAACTGCTTCGTAGTCTTGAGGGAAGAGCGTTATGGCTATGTCCATTGAGTTGCGGTCGTGTTTCGTTCATGTTCGGAAAAGATCCCCTGTGGGGGCAGGATAACAGTGTGCCCGAGAGATGATTGTATCCCTGGTATTATTGTTTCCATTGCCAGTTCCGAATTTCGGGCATATCCTCACCATAGGTACGGATATACTCTTTATGGGCTATCAGGCGGTCTTGTACATACTGTTTTACATACACGGCACGCTGCCTGAGGCGTGGTACACGATCCACTACGTCGGCAACGAGATGGAAGCGATCGAGATCGTTCATGACTACCATATCAAAGGGCGTGCTTGTTGTACCTTCTTCTTTATAGCCGCGAACATGCATGTTGTCATGGTTGGTGCGGCGGTAGGTGAGGCGGTGAATAAGCCATGGATAGCCGTGATAGGCAAAAATGATTGGCTTGTCGGTGGTGAAGATATCATCGAAATCCCTGTCTTTCAGGCCATGAGGATGCTCTTCGAAGGGCTGAAGAGTCATGAGATCAACAACGTTGACAACACGAATTTTGAGGTCTGGAATTTTATTTCGTAAAATATCGACGGCTGCAAGGGTTTCGAGTGTTGGAACGTCGCCTGCGCAGGCCATGACTACATCCGGGTCGCCGTCGTCACGGTCGTTGGATGCCCACTCCCATATTCCAATGCCAATGGTGCAGTGTTTTACTGCTGCTTCCATGCTGAGCCATTGCCATGCTGGTTGTTTGCCGGCTACAATAACGTTGATATAGTTCCGTGAGCGCAGGCAGTGATCGGTTACTGAAAGAAGTGTGTTGGCATCTGGTGGCAGATAGACACGGATGACGCCTGCTTTTTTGTTGACAACATGGTCGATAAAGCCGGGATCCTGATGGGAAAAGCCGTTATGGTCCTGCCGCCAGACGTGCGAGGTCAGCAGGTAGTTCAAAGAGGCAATCGGACGGCGCCAGGGAATTTGATAATGGGTTATTTTCAGCCATTTTGCATGCTGATTGAACATCGAATCAATGATATGGATAAAGGCTTCATAGCATGAGAAAAATCCATGACGCCCGGTGAGCAGATATCCTTCAAGCCAACCCTGGCAGGTATGTTCGGAGAGAATTTCCATGACCCGGCCATCGGGGGAGAGATGATCGTCGTATGGCATGATTCGATCCATCCAGACGCGGTCGGTAACCTCGAAAAGTGATCCAAGTCTGTTGGATGCAGTTTCGTCGGGGCCGAATACTCGAAAATTTGATGACTGCTGGTTCATTTTCATGACATCACGCAAAAAAGTCCCCATGACCCTTGTGGCTTCTGCTTCGACGGCTCCTGGGGATTGAACGTTTACGGCATATTCCCGAAAATCGGGCATAAAGAGTGGTTTGAGAAGAAGGCCTCCGTTGGCATGAGGGTTGTCGCCCATCCTTTTCTGACCTTTGGGTGCAAGTTCCTTGAGTTCAGGCTTGAGTGCTCCTGTTCCTGTGAAGAGTTCATCGGGGTGGTAGCTTCGCATCCACTCTTCGAGCAGTCTGAGATGGTCAGGATTTTCGCGAACCTCGGCAAAAGGTACCTGGTGTGAGCGCCAGAAATCTTCGGTTTTTTTGCCGTCAACTTCTTTTGGTCCGGTCCAGCCTTTTGGGGAGCGTAAAATAATCATGGGCCAGCATGGCCGTTCAGTGAGGCCGTGCTCACGCGCCTGCTGTTGAATGCCTGCAATTTCAACAAGACATGCATCAAGCACTACTGCCATTTTTTGATGCATGGTTTCAGGATCGGAACCTTCAACAAAATAGGGTTTGTATCCGTATCCGGTCATCAGGTTTTCCAGCTCACTATGCGGTAAGCGGGCGAGAAGAGCGGGATTGGCAATTTTATAGCCGTTCAGGTGCAGAATAGGAAGCACAGCTCCGTCACGGGTTGGATTGAGGAATTTGTTTGAATGCCATGATGTGGCAAGGGGGCCGGTTTCGGCTTCGCCGTCACCTACAACACAGGCGGCTATAAGATCGGGGTTGTCAAAAACTGCTCCGAATGCGTGGGAAAGCGAATAACCGAGTTCTCCGCCTTCATGGATGGAACCAGGGGTTTCGGGCGCTACATGGCTTGGAATTCCTCCTGGAAATGAAAACTGCCTGAACAGATTTTTCATTCCGGTTTCGTCTTCAGAAATATTTGGGTAATATTCACTGTAAGTCCCTTCAAGCCAGACATTGGCTACAATGGCAGGCCCACCATGGCCGGGGCCGGCAATGTAGATGACATTGAGGTTTCGTTGCCGGATTACACGGTTAAGATGTGCGTAGATGAAATTCAGCCCGGGTGTAGTGCCCCAATGTCCTAGAAGGCGTGGCTTGACATGTTCAGGCTTCAGTGCCTCTTTGAGGAGTGGATTGTCCATCAGGTATATCTGCCCGACGGAGAGGTAGTTTGCTGCACGCCAGTAAGCGTTGATTGAGTGGAGTTCCTCGGGAGACAGCGCTGTCAGTGACGCTGTGGTTGTTTGATTGCTCGTTATCATCGTACTCTCTGGGTTGTTTGCATTTTCAGTTACCTGGTCAACTTTTTCAGAATTTTCATGGTATGGCGGGCAATCATTAGCTCCTCATTGGTTTTAATAATCCGTATGTCCACCTGTCCGCCTGACGGTGATATTATGGATGAATTTTCACTGTTTTTTTTGCCGTCAATCTGGATGCCGAGAAACTCCAGACCAGTACAGATTCGATTTCTGATATCGGGCGAGTGTTCACCGATACCTCCGGTAAATATCAAGGTGTCGAGCCCGCCAAGAACGACGGAAAGCGCGCCGATATATTTACGAGCTTGATAACAGAAGAGATCAATGGCTTGTTTTGCTGCATTGTCAACTTGTTCTGTATTGAGCAGGTCAAGCATGTCGTCGGTTTTTCCGGAAATTCCGAGCAGTCCTGACCGCCGGTTTACCATCTCTTTGATTGCGGCTGGGGTCATTTTGTCCTGCTGCAGCAGAAATAAAATTACACCGGGATCAAGATCCCCGGTGCGAGTACTCATTACCAGGCCTCCTGCAGGTGAGAACCCCATTGTGGTTTCAATACTTTTACCCCTTTTTACAGCAGCCATGCTGGCGCCATGACCGAGGTGTGCAAGGATAATGCGCTTTTTCAGTGCGTCCGTGCCTTCCTGACGCTTGAGCTCGAGGAGGATGTACTCATAAGAAAGGCCATGAAATCCATAACGCTGCACGCCTTCTTTGCGAACTGATTCGGGCAGCGCATAGAGCTTTGCCAGCGGAGGCATGGTGGCGTGAAACGAGGTGTCGAAGCAGGTTACCTGGGGGGTTCCTGGAAAAAGTTTGGCTACGTGCCGGATGGCTTGTATTGCCTGAGGGAGATGTTCGGGTGCATAGGGGCTCAGGGTATCGAGTGATGCAATGAGTTCAGGAGTCACGAGTTGAGGGGTGGTATAGAGGGGGCCGCCATGGACTATGCGATGGCCAACTGCATCAGGGTTATTGCCTTTATTCTTTGTCAGGATCCATGAAAAGACATGATCGCATGCGGCATTATGGTCTGGTATTGAAATTCTCTCGCTCACTATTGAGTTCGATTGAGCGTCGAGTATGGAAAAAATGCTGTCCTTGTTACCGATGCGTGTGAGTGAGCCGGTAAAAACAAGGCGTTCGGTTTCACCCATCTCATATAACGCAACCTTTATACTCGATGAACCGGTGTTTAATGCTATAATTTTTTTTGATAGTTGCATATAAGGTTCAACATCCTTGCTTTCTTTTTGGAAGCGGTTGTTCATACTTTATTGATGAGTCGCCGATAAAACCAACGTTTTATCACTTCTGCCGAGACAATGTATAAGCCAACAACCAGAAGCATCCAGAAATAGAATGCGACAGGTAATCTTGTAAATCCAAATATTGATGCTAATGGGGAGAATGGCAGCGCCAGGACTGCTAAAACGACAAGTATTGTTGCTATGGTCAAATATTTCCCAGGCAAACTTTTAAAAATTGGCAGGCGTGTGCGGATGACCAAAACAATAAGCGCTGCTGAGATTACCGATTCTACAAACCATCCGGTTTTTGGCGCTTGTTGCCATAAAGATGTACTTCATGGTATTGGCAAATGTTTTACGTCCCTCGATAATACCTTGTACGAGTACCTTCAAGTCTTTGTTCAACAGGACAATATCGGCTGCTTCTTTGGCTACATCGACTGCAGTATCGACTGAAATTCCGACGTCAGCATCATGAAGTGCTGAAGCATCATTAATGCCGTCGCCCATAAATCCAACGACATTTCCGCCTTTTTTCAGCGCGATAATGATGCGTTCTTTCTGGTTAGGTTCAACTTCGGCAAAAATGTCGGTGTGCATGGCTTTTCGGAGCAGCGCGGCATCATTCATTTTTCGCATCTCAGAACCTGAAATAATAGCAGGTTTCTCAATACCAATCTGTCTACCAAGACTTCCTGCAACTAATGCATTATCGCCGGTAATGATTTTAAGCTGCACGCCAAGTTTTTTCAGGTCGTTGATGGTTTCCTGAACATGTGGTTTTGGAGGATCAAAAAAGGTGATAAATCCCAGAAATATCATTTCTTTTTCGTCCTGGCGGGTAAAATTCTGTTCACCTTTTCCTGCTTTATAAGCAACGCCTAGCGTTCGGTATCCTTCAGCGCTCAGCTTTGTATAGCGATCCATTATTTCAGAGCGTTTTTCGTCCAAAGCAACTGTGTTTCCGCTTTCAGTTTCGACGAGTGTGCAAACTTCAATGACCTGTTTAAGTGCTCCTTTGGTGATGACGATATTTTGTGAACTGTTTCGGATTTGTACGGTCAGACGTTTTCGTATAAAGTCATACGGGACCTCGCTTTGTATGACAAAAGAGTTTGTTGCGTCTGGGCGACTGCTGATAATAGAAGAATCAATCGGGTTACGGAATCCCTGCTGTAGGGAGGCATTAAGCCATGCATATTCCAATACTTTGTCGGATGGGTCTCCTGAAACTGATAAGGCAGCGTTTAATTTTACTTTTCCCTCTGTAATGGTCCCGGTTTTATCTGAACAGAGAATGTTCATGCTTCCAAAGTTTTCAATGGAAGAGAGGCGCTTGACGATTACCTGCTGAGCAGCCATTTTGCGGGCTCCAGAGGCCAGATTGACCGTAATAATGGCTGGGAGCAATTGGGGGGTAAGGCCAACGGCTAAGGCAAGTGAAAATAGAAAGGAATCAAGAACCGGTTTATGAAGAAAAACATTGGTGGCAAAAATAATGAGCATAAGCACCAGGGTAATTTCCATCAGCATATACCCGAATCGGCGGACTCCCCGTTCAAAATCGGTTTCCGGGGGTTTCAGCCTCAGACTGTCGGAAATTTTACCAAATTCTGTTTGTCGGGATGTTTTTATCACCAGCACTTTGGCTTTGCCGCTGATGACATGGGCTCCCATAAGAACGGTGTTGATGCGTTTGGCCAAAGGGGTATCAACGGGTAACACGCCAACGGTTTTTTCTACCGGATAGGTTTCTCCGGTAAAAACAGCTTCATCAACAAATAACTCTTTTGATTCAAGTAACAGGCTGTCGCCAGGGATCAAGTCGCCGGCTGTAAGTAAAACGATGTCTCCTGTAACGACTTCTTCGACATGAATCTCTTTTTCCTTGCCATCCCTGAGTACCCGGCAATTGATCTGTACCATTTTCATCAACTGATTGAGTGCATTGGCGGCACCTTTTTCCTGCCACCAGCCAAGCAATCCGCTGATCAGGACAATGATCAAAATGATTATTGCATCTGTATTGTCCTTGAGAGCAAGTGAAAGCATTGCTGCTGCGATAAGCAGTAACGTAATCGGGCTTTTGAACTGTAGCAGGAAAAGCATGATTGCTGACGTTTTCGGACTACCTTTCAAGGTGTTGGGCCCGTCCTGCTTTAATTTTTCCTGCGCTGATTTTTCTGATAAGCCTTGAAAGCTACTTTTGACGGCTTCAAGAGCCGTTTCGGGGGTGAGATTCCAGAAGTTATCCATTGTTACTTGCTGGTATTCCGGGGTTTTCAAGGAGTAGGTGAGTGCATACCGGATGATTGGAAAAGACAATTCTTTGAAATGATGCTGAACTTATAATCCGGGTTTCACTTCGCACTCAAGAACAGGCACTCCCTCAACTGGACTTAGAGGCCTGCCTCTTTGTCTCATTATTAAGGAGAACAGGCCTCTCTTTTTTTAGTATTGTCAGTTGAGCACTCTTATTTATGGAAATCAGCGACTGCGGCCTCCGCCGCCACCGCCACCATGGCCTTCACCGCCTCCGCGACCCTCACCGCCTCCGCGACCATCGCCGTCACCTCGGCCTTCACCACGACCTCCACCACCTACGCGGCCTTCACCAGGGCCTCGGTTATCGCCGCTACCACGACCGTCTCCAAAGCCGCGGCCTTCTCCACGATTTCTGCCTTGCCCTTCCATTGAACCTCGGCCATCAAACATGCCGCGGTTATTATTGTTACGGAAGTCTCGTTGGCTTCTGCGATCGTGTTGATCTCTACTCTGCCAGTATTGGCGGTCATGTTTGCGATATTCGATATCACGGAATCTCCTTATGTCATCGATGCGATGTCCTCTCAGTAAGTAAGGCAGGCGGTCATCCTGAAGGACAAGCCATGGCCCGTCATAAAAAGAAGAACTGTACCAATAGCCGTTATCGTAGATGTAGTAGTAATTGTCGTAATAAATATAATCGTAAGGGCTTTCTACAGCTACTGAATAACCAAGCTCGGGTACATAGATAAACGTAGGGGGTGCATTGACAACAAAAGATGGCCTGCTTCCAAGAGCAATAAATGCCTGATCAAGCCGTGAATTGACTCTTGCATGAGCAACGATTGAGGAGCTTCCGAGAAGCATTCCTGTAATTCCTACTGCAACTAAGACGTTCTTTTTCATGGTTGTATATTTTGGTGGCAGTTAACAAAGTCGAAAATATTACTGCTGTCAATTGGAATGGAAAAAAGAAATAAAAAGTTGCCTTGAAAATCACGTAATCTTTTTTTGCTTGCTATAGAGAAGGTTGTTGATGCTCATCTTGATGAGATCGGCAAGGTGGTAATTTTTCGCAGGTGTATTCTTATTTTTATTACAAACAGTTCCTAATTCCTCGTAATTCATGTATAAAAAAAGTACGCTGATGATGTTTTGCATGCTGCTGTGCTCTTTGCCAGCTTTTGCAGCTGCCCCTTAATTACTGATGATACTGGTCCTCAGGGAAGGGGAATATCAATTGGAGCTGGACTATGCGGCTGGTATTCCACAGGTGCTTCCCGGGAATGAAATTGCGGCAACTTTAACCTGAGGCGTTGTTGATAATGTTGATGTGCTGATTATTATGCCTTATGATTAGCAAGGCATCAGTGACGTGTTGGTGGACGTCAAATGGATATTTTTTGAATATAAAGCCAGTGGGTTGAGTTTTGCCTTGAGACCGGGATTTTCAATTCCAACTGGCAGTGAAGCGAACGGGTTCGGTAATGGAAGGATTTCCGGAAGTCTGATGTTTCTTGCAACCAAAGATTGGGAGCATGGCGCTATGCATGGCAATTATGGATACCATCGCGATGCCTATAGTTTTGCAGAGGATAATGAAATACCCAAGAAAACGTTTCTTGCAGGATTGAGTGCTCGATTTTAGATAATTCCCCGTCGCGGAGCTTCGAGGAATTTACTGTGATGAGAGCGGTTGAAATGAGTGTGTGGTAATTTCGAGGTGGTGTACAGTGTTATAATATTGGATTAAACCTCTTTTTCACTTTTTGTGGTTTTTACTTCCGGGGCATCGATAACTTTTTTGATTTCGCTTTCGAAATCATTTTGTGCTTTTTTAAACTCACTCAATCCTTTTCCAAGTCCTTTCATCAGCTCAGGGATTTTTCCTGGACCAAAAAATAACAGTATAGCCCCACCGATCAGTACCAAATCCATCTGTCCAATCATATCATTTCTCCCTGGCGTTATATTTTTAATAATTTTTAATATTAAAAAATATTACTGTCCAATGCAAGTTTCTCCACCCTGTAGTGATGCAGCTTTTCGTCTCTGCAATGACGCTCAGCAATGGGGTGATCGTGCGCGTATGCAGTTGCAGTAGAGCGCTCTTTTGTGAAAAAGTTAAAACTGTTATATCCCTTTAGATTAAGGATTATACAATTTTACAGGGAATAACAGCATCTTCATCAAAGGAGTAGATTGCACACAAGCGGTGATATCCATCGGCAATGATAAGTGTACTGGGATTTGAATTTCTTACCAAAAGAAGTGGTGAAATTTCTTTGCCTGATTCTATTTTTTTTTGATCTTTTGCGACATGTGTGTTGCTGACTCCAAGCAGGGAGAGGTTGGATGCTCTGAAAATATCTTTGGCCTTGAATTCAGATATGGGCGCTTCCTTCAATTTTTTTACAATTGCTTCAGCAAAAGATGTTTCAAAGATCAGGCATAAATAAGATTTGGCTGCAGGATAATCATGATCTTCCGGTTCCGCCAGCCATTTGATTGTGAATTTATTCTGAGTGGCGTGCATCGTTATTCATTTGATTGGCTTAAACTTTGTTCAACAGTGTCGTTATTTGTCTGTTCCAGGGAATTATGTCGCTCTTTTACATATTTAATTACTGTAAAAGCAATTATTGCAAAAAACAGTGCTGTAACAGGAATACTGTACATGACAACAAATCCTCCGATATTCTTCCAGTTTTGTCCGAGAAAATAACCGCCGTAAAGCAATAATACGTTCCAGACTAATGCACTTAGCCCTGCGGCAATCGATACCAGAAAAACGTTCAGATGCATTAATCCGGTTACAGGTGAAATTAATGAACGGGATCCTAAAAGGAAGCGGTTGACGAGTACTGCCAAATATCCATGTGCTGCAAAGCGTTGGCGGACCAGTTCCATTTCGGCAGGTGGAAAAAATCGATGAATTTTTTCGCCCCATCGAGGGGGGAGTGTGGTGATGTCTCGGGCGTAAAGTTTTAGCCCGAATTTTCGGCTGATCAGGTAAATAACCATAAAGCCAAGTGTTGAACCAATTGAGGGCCATATCACTGCTGAGAGGATGCTCAGCTTTGTGTATACAAGCAGGTAGCCGATCAATGCAATTGGAAGATCAAAAGGCATCAGGGGAATAAAATTTTTCAGAAATGCTATCAGAAACAGGGAAAAATATATTGCCATAGGATCTGCCG
>JAPLFE010000060.1 GCA_026390855.1 Chlorobiales bacterium
AAAGGAGGAACCGTCCTAAAAAAAGAGGTCGTTTTATGATTAAATGGCTTCAATGTATGAACTAAAGCTTGTAGATTAAACTACGTCAAACTGCTGGTCGTTAATTGCCGAAATCTGCGGAAATCAAATTTCCGCCTACAATTGCACACCCTTTTATGGAAGGTAACGGAAGAAGCACACGAATATGGTTGGATTTGATACTAAAAAAACGCCTTAAAAAATGCGTTGATTGGAGTAAAATAAGTAAACCAGACTATATGAACGCAATGAAGGTAAGTACAATAAATAGTAATACTCTAAAGACTCTATTGAATAATGCACTTACTACTAAAATAAATGACCGTGAAATGTTCATGAAAGGGATTGACTATTCCTATTACTATGAAGAAAATGAATAAAAAGATAAAAAAACAACGAAACGCTAACAAAGGCTAAAATCAAACGGGCGAAAAAGTGCTAATTTAAAGGGTGTTGCAACTTACAATCTTTATCGCAGGTTGACAGTGAAGTGTTCCGAAATGCCCGCCAGATTTTAGCCTCAACCGTTACTTGCTCTCTTCAAAGAGACCCACCGCGAGTTGCAGCAGAGAGCCGCCCGGTCGGTCGATACTTCCCTTGTGATCCGGAACTGGCTTTTCGGGTGGTACATTGTGGAGTTTGACCAAGGCGGAGCCGAACGATCTGAACTTTATGGCAAAGGCCTGATTAATCGGCTCTCAAAAGAACTCAAAACTCTTGGGTTAAAGGGTATCTCTTCGACTAACCTCAAGCAGTGCCGAACTTTTTATTTGGCTTATCAAAAGATTGGTCAGACGCCGTCTGACCAATCTTTTGAAGTTTCGGCTGGTTTGCAAAAGATTCAACAGATGTTGCCAGTTATTATATCCTCATGATGAGACCCATGTTTAGTGAGAACCGGTACCCAAGTCAGAGAGGTTAAGCAGTTGGTACTGCTTGAGGGATTTTTCGAATGCGTTGCAGGCCTTCATCTGCTCAATCACCCGATCCAGATCGGTGTAGTCAAACGTGGCGCTCCATTGCTGGATTTTCTGCATGGCGGAAATGAATGGTTCTGGTTTTCCTTGCCGCGACAGCACGCGCAGGCAGTCCAGATATTCCTCTCTGAATAACGTTGGGACAATTATTCTGCATACGTTCACAACAGATAACTCTGCGTTCATGACGAGGCGTGCCAGTCGGCCATTTCCATCAATGAATGGATGGACTTCCGAGACGATGAACATTGCAAGCAACGCCCTCGCTATTCCGGGTTGAACCGATGGCAGGAGCTTGCTGCCTTCAATCATTGTTCCGCGTACGTTTCTCGGTGAAACGAACGTGGTGTTTCCTGCAAAATTCTCACGGTCTTTGAAATCACCGGGAGCCGCTTCAGGCCGTTCTTTCATCAGATCCAGATGGCGTTGCCGCAACTGATGCAAGACGGCTTCTCCTGGTGCCATCGACTGGTTTGACCATCCGGGATCGATGGCTTGCCTGAATACGCCGAGAATATCGTGAGAGTCTTTCGGACGTTGGTCGATAATTTTCCCTTCAAGTATAATTCGCCGTGCCTCAGAGACATCGAATTCGGTACCCTCAATGAAGTTGCTGAAATAGGACTCCAGAAACGCAAAATTGAAGCGCGCGCTTCCGGTTGTGGTTGGTGACGGTTTTTGCATGAGAGGTATTGCTCGCAAGGCGGCGGCCAACGTTTCAAAAAGGGCCAAACGCCGAGCGTCAAAAGGTGTGCCTGCGGCCAGTGCTTGTCCTGCTGCGGTGGCGAGTTGGGCACTTTTTGTTCCGAGAATGCTTCCGATGAGGTCATGCAACATGCTGAATTCCTTCTCAAACGCCAGGGTGGCTGCAATAGTGCGAGCTTCTTCCTTGATGCGGTTGAGAGCTTCAGGGCCTCTCGATTCGTAAATACTGATCAGCCGTTCTTCGACGGCAACACGACCCATGGCTTTTCTGATCGCTCCACGACTCTGGGTGAGGTTTTCCATCAGCATGCGTGCTTGAGAGGGAAAAAATATGTTTCGTCCGGACATTGGCTGGTCACCTTGAACGTTACCGTGTCCCTTGACCAGAACGACTTGTAATCCCGGCAAATCGACAACCTTATTGTAGCTGTAGCTGAGGTGAATTACGCCATCGACGGGCATACCGCCACTGAAGGCACTTCGATAGCCGATGACCGCACCAGGGAAAAGAGCAGCGAGGACTCGTATTCTGTGCAAAGCAATAATTGCCGGCCACTCCATTTCAGGGCTGGCGCTGAGAAGGCCAGAGACAATCCGCTTAAACAACCCGGCTTTCAGGTGCCGTTGTGCAGCTCTTATCTCAGCATCATTGAGTTCTGCATAAAGGATCAGAGAGTCATCGTCTGTCGTGTATTTTAGCGATGTCTTCATTATTTTGTTCGGAATGTCGCGTTATTCGTCCTAATATGTCGGTTTTGTCGCAAATATTAACTTAAATAAATCCTTGAGAAATGGCAACTGTGTCGAAATAATTCTGGACAGTTTTAAAAAGGTTTTATTCCTGATGTGACGGGCGACGCAATGATATGCGGTGAATTATTGATATGCTTCCTGAAATTTTCCGGGAAATATTGACTCCCGAAGCGGTGAAAATAAAGCTGATCTCCGCATTTCACTATACCTCGATCACTTGGTAGTACCATGCCATTTACGGCAAGTTCAGCGTTTTGAGCGGATCGAAACCGTTGACGTATTCGTGAGGATATCCTTTGGGATTGCAGATCACTCTTGTCTCGCCGATTAAATACTCCATGGCGGTATGGCAGTGACCACAGATCCAGTAGTCTATTTTATGGGAGAGCACCTCTTTT
>JAPLFE010000106.1 GCA_026390855.1 Chlorobiales bacterium
GTGAGGTCACAAAGCATGTGCAGTACATGACCTCCACCTATTGCATAACCTGCAACCATGGCAATGACTGGTTTCGGGCAGGTGCGGATATCTCTCTGGAAGTCAAGAACATTCAATCGGTTGACCCCTTTGCCATCAGCATATCCGGCGTATCCTCGTATTTTCTGGTCGCCCCCTGAGCAAAATGCTTTGTCTCCTGCGCCGGTGAGAATAACAACGCCGATCGACTCATCGTTTCGTGCCTCGGAAAGGGCTGTAATCATTTCCTCAACAGTGAGGGGTCGAAATGCATTTCGTACTTCCGGACGGTTGATAGTGATTTTTGCAATGCCTTCAGCTTTATGGTAAAGGATGTCGGTAAAATCACCTGTTTGTATCCAGTTTACAGCGCTCATAACTTATGTTTTTCTTGCTGGTTGAAAAATAATCGTAAACGATCAAGAAACAGTTCCTTGTTTTCAAGCTGCAGGGTATGACCGCAATGCGGAAAAATTTCAAGATCAGAGCCAGGGCATAACTTAACCATTTGGTGGCCAATCTCAACGTATCGCTCATCTTTTTCCCCGACAAAAAATCTTACTGGCACATTGTTTTTCACAAGGCTTTTCCATAGTGAAGGTTGTCGACCTGTACCGAGGACTCTCAGTGCAATGGCCAGGCTCGAAGGGTCATTGATTTTCCTTTCTTTCTCTACCTCTTTAAATATGGGATGATTTTTCAAGGTCGAAAAGAGCGGCTGATTATACCATGCTTCTATAAACCCTTCAAAGTTTCTTTCAATTTTTCGTGCAATTTTTTCATCATGTTCCTGCCGATCGATCTGTTCTTTTTGTGTTCTGAGTCCTGGCGATGCTGATATGATAATGGCTTTGGTAAAGAGATCCGGGTGACGAAGCAGAAGAGTGAGTGCAAGTCGCCCTCCCATGGAATAGCCGACAAGAAAGCATGGTGAAAAAGCTGACTGACGAAGCAACTCAGCAAGAGCATCTACTGTTTGTTCGAAAAAACCGTCGATGGAAGATGTTTGCAGAAAGCTAGCGTTTCCATGTCCGGTAAGATCAACCATCATACAGCAATAGGTATTGTCAAGTTCTCTGGCTACAGGAAGCCAGTCGCTGCCTGATCCGAGAAAACCGTGCAGAAAAATGATATGAGGCAGCGAGCGTTCCCCGGTATTCAGTATATGGAAGGGGATACCCTGTATGGTTGTCGGCATGGTAATAAAATCGATTGGACAGATGGCTCTGTTGATCTACTGGTACAGATAGTGATCGGCAAGGGCACTGATTCTTGCCTGCAGTGCCCGGTGCTGCTGCACGTTCTCCTGTCTGGAGCCTTTTATTTCTATAATGGTGCTTCGATTACTTGCAGATGCAGCTGTATAGATCTCGCTGAATTCTCCGTTTGTCTGCGGGCACGCATAATCCAGAGCAAAGGTTTTTGCTGCAGACTGGATGCTGTAGTTCTGGGGTGTGGCAAAATGGGTTTCAAAGATATCGGTGTGTTCTGAAACAGGCAGGAAAGAGAAAATGCCTCCTCCATTGTTGTTCAGTACAATGATCTGAAGCTGAATACTCAGGCTACTCAGCAGTGACAGAGCATTCAGGTCGTGCAGGAAGGCGATATCACCGATAATCAGTGTTGTGGGTTTACCGTGTCCTTCAGCAAAGCCTGCCGCAGTGGAGAGAATGCCGTCTATGCCGCTTACTCCACGATTGATACCAGTCCTTATGCCATTAGAATGCCCGTTGAAGGCATAGGTGTCCATATCCCTGACTGGCATGCTGTTTGAAATGAAGAGGAGCTGTTGTTCAGTGATAAGGCGTGAGGTCAGCCTCGCTGCCGAAATTTCAGTAACCGGTTGAAAAGAGAGGGTTTCAGCATCAATCTCATCACCGGCTCGTCTGAAAAAATCTTCGGCACCCTCTGTGTTTATATCGGATAAGGTAGTACGGGATCCTTTAAGGCTTGCTGATGTACGAATAAGTGAAGCTTCAATGCTGAGGGTTACGTTATGATCAGGAGAGAAGCGGTTGTTATGGGATCTTACAATAATATAGTGTTCTGGATTCCACTCCCGGATAGCTACTGGTGGATGTTTTGCGATAAGATGACCACCAAAATGCAGTACCAGATCGGGCCTGAAGTGCTGGATAAATCCTGACGAATGAAACGCCAGTTGCCATGGTTGAATCCCTTTTTTCAGTCTTAATCCCGACGAGAGATCAGCGTAAAGGGGTACCTGAAGATCAAGGGCAAGTTCTCCAACAGCATCAGCCTCTTCAGTGCTATGCATGCTGCCGGCAATGATCAGCGGCTGTTTTGCTTGAGCAAGCGCTTCGCGCAGGGTTGCTATAGTGCTGGGATCTGGATGTTTTTCAGGCAATGCTGATGTTCCAGAGGGTTTACCGGTTTTTAGCCATTCTTGCAACGGATAAAGCCATGGATCATTCAGATCATAACTTTCTGGCTCAAGCGGCTCTCTGAATGGTTGGTTCAAATGTACTGGCCCTGCTGGCGATCCAAGTGTTTTAGTTACGGCATATTCAATTGTAGAGAGCAGTGCCTTGAGGGGAACCTCTCTGGAGGGGAGAGGAAGCTGCATATTCCATCTTGTATAGCTGCCGAACATGCCTTCTTGCCTGATGGTCTGGTTTGCGCCGCATTCAAGGAGCTCAAAAGGACGATCGGCAGAAAGGATAAGCATCGGTTGAAAGTCTATTGATGCTTCAACTACGGATGGGAAGTAGTTTGCAACCGCAGTTCCTGATGTACAGATAAGAACTGCCGGCTTGCCTGTGGCTCGGCCATAGCCGAGCGCAAAAAAACCTGCAGAGCGTTCATCTGCAAACATTTTCCATCGCGCTTTCGAGTTTTTTGCAATGGCAGCGGTAAGAGGAGTAGAACGAGAGCCTGGTGAAATACAGAAAAATTCAGCACCCTGTCGGATCAGTTCTTCAATGACAATGCTGCTCCACAATGAGGTTATTTCGCGTGAATTCATACTTCGAGGCGGGTTATGGCCAGGATATCCCCAATTTTCTGGTCTACCTCTTCCCATTCAGAAAAGGGATTTGAGCCTTTTACAAGACCAGCGCCGGAATACAGATAAGCAAAACGGTCATTAACAAGAGCTGAACGGATGGCCACAGAAAATTCGGCTGCATCACGTTTTACCCAGCCTACAGGTCCGGCATACCATCCTCGGCTGAACGGTTCCAGATTTAAGATATGATTCAGCGCATCGGTTTTGGGCACTCCCCCAACAGCCGGAGTAGGGTGGAGGAGTTTCAGCACTGCGCTGTCATTTTGGAATTCAGGTTTAAGTTTAGCAGCACAACGGGTGTAAAGGTGTGCAAGACGATTGAGTTGCAGAACCTGTACATCATTTTCCATATCAATATCGCTGCATATTTTCAGTAACTCCTGCGTGATCATGTCCTTGACGAATTTGTGCTCACGGATATCTTTTTCTGAATTCAGGAGAACTTCAGATGCCTGGGTATCACCACCGTTAATGGTTTCCTTCGAACAGGTTCCTGCAAGGGCTTCAGTGAGGAGCGTATTACCCTCCCTTCTGTAGAGGCGCTCTGGTGTAAAGCTGAAAAATGCATTGTTTTCAGTTGGCTCGTAATAGAACTTGTAAATGGCATTCTGCGGATAGGGATACTGCAACAGAAAAAGCAGCGGGGAAAAGCTTGTACTGAATTCAAGGACAGTCTGCCGTGCAAGCATGATTTTTTCCATGCTTCCGGATTTAAAGGTCTGCAGCGCTTTCTGACATTGTTCTATCCAGTTTCTCTCATTTGGGTTATAGGAGAGATCAAGTAATTCAGGCAGTTTCATTGCTGAATAATCAGAATCAATAATAACACGGTTGAGTGTTTCTGTGATTGCACTGATTTTTGTTTGGGGGTCAACACCACTTTCAAGCCAGAGGTGGCATGTAAGTGAAAAGGTATTGTCTTCAAAGGTCAACTGAATAAGTGGAAGTACAAAGGAAAACGAGGAGAACTTCTGCCAGATCGGATCATGCTTTTCCTGGTTATTAAAATAGAACCCTCCGAAGTAACGCGCATTCGGATCTTTGCTCGCGATGGAAAGACCGAACTGCTGGAAACATGCATCATTATTACCTGATCCATCAAACTGAATGGTATCGGCTACCCCGATGCCTGCTACCGAAAAATCTTTTTCCCGGTTCAACCACATAAGTTTTGGGAACACCACCTGACGGAATAGCCATCCAGCGGGGTCTACTGGCTGAAGGGGCTGAATAAACGTTACAAGCAAATTCCGATCATGTTGATCCGGTAATTCGCTCTTGTAATCAAAAAGTCTTAAAGCTGATTTAAGACTCGAAACAGCCTTTTGTATGGATAAAGGTTCCTCTGAAGGTTTGATAATCCTGTAGTGCTCACTCATATGCGTTTGTCGGCATTGTAACTCTCAAACACTGCTATAGTTCGTTTGTTATAATAACTGTACAACAATTAATCGATAACGGTTCCCTGTCGAAAAAAAATCTGATATCAGTATTTTGTGCAAAAACTGTTTCGTGATTACGATTTTCGATAATCACTGTGTTTTTCCCTTTTTGAAATGTTTTTGCAGAGAGGTAGCAAGATAATTGTTTTTCTTAAGAAGCCATTCATAAATCGATTGAGCTTCAGCTCGTTGTCCTGTATTAAGATAGCAGATAGCAAGGTTATAGTGAGCCTCAGTAAATGATTCGCTGTTGTCAATAGCCTCACTGTAGGATTTAGAGGCCTTGTCGTACTGTTTCAGTTGCATATATACATTACCGACATCGTAAAGTGCCAGGGAATCTTTTGGAGCATGCTCTAGATGTTTTTGAAAATATTTCAGTGACTCGGCATATTTTTTCTGGTTGAAAGCGACGGCGCCAAGAGCATTATAGGCTTCATCAAGTTTGGGATTTATCGTCAGTGCATTCTTATATGCTTCAGCAGCTTCATTGTAGTGTCCAGCGCGTGCATATCCGTTACCAAGAAGCATATAAGCGCCTGCATCTTTCGGGTTTTTCCAGACTTGTTGCTGCAGGGCTTTAAGGTCATTCGGTGAGCGGTTGCATGAAGTCAGCAAGGTCATACTGGCAAGCAGAATGAGTACAAGCAGGCGTTGTATGCCGAACTTTGAAGTAAACATTGAATTTATCATAATAAGCTAATATACTCACTGCTCGAGTGATCTACCAATATTGATTAAGCTTAGCCCTGATTTGAAGGAAAAATTTCCTAATTATCAGCAGTGTATGTAACTTGTTTTTAGTGAATTATTGCGCTATTAAGCGGATAACCCTTTGAATCTGATTACTCTGAATTTTATTTCCGAAGCCATGAAAAAAGAACTGCAGGTAAGCGGCATGAGCTGCCACGGTTGTGAAATGCTTATCAAAGAAGCCCTTGAAGAGCTCGATGGAGTCAACGAGGCTGAAGTTTCTCATATCGAGGGGATTGTGTCCCTTGATTATGATCCGGCAAGGGTAAATATGGAAACCATTACATCAACTATTGAAGAGCAGGGGTTCAAGGTGAAAGCCTGAATTTATCTGCGTTTTTTTGCTTTTAAATCAAAAAAACGAAAGTCTCATGGCAGTTGAAAAATCAGAGCGTCTCGCGGTTCTTATCGATGCCGATAATACACAGGCAACAATCATAGAAGGTCTTCTGGCTGAGGTCGCAAAGTATGGGACATCCAGCGTTAAGCGGATATACGGTGACTGGACCTCAACAGCACTCAGAAGTTGGAAAGAGGTGCTGCTGGAGTATTCTATTCAACCCATACAGCAGTTCGGGTATACAAAGGGAAAAAATGCTACTGATAGTGCCATGATTATTGATGCTATGGATCTTTTGTATACAGGAAAGTTTCAAGGTTTCTGCATTGTTTCCAGCGATAGTGATTTTACGAAACTTGCTTCAAGGATCAGGGAATCTGGTTTGTTTGTGTACGGTTTTGGCGAAAAAAAGACTCCGGCCGCTTTCGTATCAGCATGTGACAAGTTTATTTATATCGAAGTTCTCCGTGCAAAAATCAATGAAAATGATACTATCGCCAAAAAGTCGGCTGCAGAGCTCAAACAGGATACACGTTTGGTGCGTTTATTGAGAAATGCTGTTGAGGCTTCATCAGACGAAAGCGGATGGGCGCATCTTGCAACAACAGGCGGTAATATTGCAAAACAGTCTCCTGAGTTTGATCCGCGCAATTACGGATACAGTAAACTTGGGGAGTTGCTGGCAGCTACAAAACTGTTCGATTTCGATGAGCGAATTATCGGAGAAGGGCAGTCAAAAGCGATCTATGTGCGTGATAAACGCAAAAAGAGTTAAGTCATCACTAAACCTCAATAAGGAAGTATTTCTCATGAAACAACTCAAGGCCATTGTCTTGCTTTTCGTCATTGCATTCCTACTGCCGCTCACTGAGGCTGGCGCGGTCGATCTTCCTGGATCGAAAGATCATCCATTGCTGCGGCGTTTTGCCGGCTCGGAAATTGTAGGGTACCATGTCAAGAGGTTTGATGAATACGATTTACAGACATCAACCTTCAGTCGTTATAACCTTGAAACTAAAAAGCGTGAGTATGTTCATCCTTCATTGAAGCCAGAAGGCAAACTGACGCGGATCTGGTACGAAGCTGCTGGTGATGTCGGATCGCTTGAGGTTTTCAGGAACTATCTCAATGAGCTCAGAAGTAAAGGTTTTGTTATACTCTACGACTCAAAAAAAGACACGAATGCCATAGGGTGGAATAATTATCTTGCTCCGTTCGGTTCCGTGGATATTCAGACCAATCGCAGTAACTATATATTTTTCGCGGCTGACAAAGGGGGGATTTGTGTTGCCAGTGCCAAAATGAACCGACCCGAAGGAAATGTCTATGTGCAATTGACCGTAGTAGAATGGGGAAAAAGTGATCCGGTATTCAAGGCAAAGCGTGGTGCGTATATAGCAGTGGATATTATTGAGACCCAGCCGATGGTTCAAAAAATGGTGACGGTAACCGCCGATCAAATGTCGAATTCCCTGAATACTACCGGCAGAGTTTCTCTTTACGGCATTTATTTCGATACGAACAAATGGGAAATCAAGCCGACGTCACGTCCAGCGCTTCAGGAAATAGCAAAGCTTTTAAAACAGCAGCCAGCATTGAAACTTCATGTTGTTGGTCATACCGATAATATTGGTGGATATGAGTTTAATATGGGGCTTTCAAAACGTCGGGCAGATGCTGTTGTTGCAGCTCTTGTCAAGGAGTACAGTATTCCGGCAGCACGTCTTACAGCAAATGGAGTAGCTTATCTTGCCCCTGTTGCTCCGAATACTGCAGAATCCGGACGGGAAAAAAATCGTCGTGTCGAACTGGTACCAAGGTAAGGGAAAAAAACTTGGTATCATTTTAATAGATTATAAGAGTAAGACGTCATATCTCTTTATGTAATAATATGATATGACGTCTTTTCAAATGCTCTGAATCGTGTGGGTATGATCTTAAACATCTACTGTTCCTCAAGTGCTCAGTGCTCTTAAAGCTCACCTCTCTTATAAGATAAGTTTCCGCTTTTTTCTTGTTTGATCTTTTGTTAAGAGCTCTTTTAGAGGGAAAATAAAAAGGCACTGCATTACAGTACCTTTTTCGAGCGGAGCTGACGGGGCTCGAACCCGCGACCTCCTGCGTGACAGGCAGGCGCTCTAACCAAACTGAGCTACAGCTCCTTGAATGAGGAGTAAATGTATAGAGCCGCTTCATAATATCCAAAAAGTATTTTCCTTTTTTTTCTTTTTATATTGGGATCAATTCTGAAAAAGATATTTCAGCAGTTTGTTGTTTTTAATGTGGTTATACGAGCTGTTATCATGAAAAGAGGATTGCTTTCTTTTTGGCAGAACAATGTTTTTGTTGAATGAATGCAGTGACGTTTTTTATTCGAAATAGAGAGGTGACAATAGTTGAAAAAATCAGGTTTTCACTCACCGTATTTGAATGGATTTTTATAACTTTGTGCGCGATGCGCGAACAGCAATTATGTTGCGTGTGTTGTGCAGAGAGAGATGTTGTTTTTGTGAGCAACAAATGCTTTAAAACAATCAATACAGCATAATTATGGCAGATACAAGCCCCAGAAATTCTCTGACAGTAACCGACAACCGTACAGGACTATCCTACGATATTCCTATTGAGCAGGGTGCAATTCGTACTCTTGATCTTCGTCAAATCAAGGTTTCACCTGAAGATTTTGGATTATTAGGATACGATCCCGGTTATTTTAACACTGCGTCATGTAAAAGCAGTATCACCTTTTTAGACGGTGATAAGGGCATTTTGCGTTATCGTGGCTATCCTATTGAGCAGCTTGCGGAGAAAAGTACCTTTCTGGAGACAGCATACCTTCTTATAAAAGGTGTACTTCCCGACAAGGAACGTCTTGCTGTATGGACCTACAACATCCGGCACAATACTCTGACGCATGCCAATATGATCAAGTTCATGGATGGGTTCCGCTACGATGCCCACCCGATGGGTATTCTTGTTGGCACCATTGGTGCACTGTCGACATTTTATGCTGATGCAAAGGATATCAATAATGAAGAGTCACGTAAGCTGCAGGTACGTCGACTTATCGGCAAAATACCGACTTTGGCCGCTATGAGTTACCGGCATAGTATGGGATATCCTTACGTTCTTCCCGATGATGATTTGAGCTATACCGGCAATTTTCTGTCCATGATGTTCAAGATGACGGAGATGCACTACAAGCCGAATCTAATTCTTGAGCATGCTCTTGATGTCCTTTTTATTCTTCATGCCGATCATGAACAGAATTGTTCAACCAGTGCGCTACGCGCTGTGGGCAGTTCCGGTGTTGATCCTTATTCCGCTGTAGCTGCTGGTTGCGCAGCGCTTTACGGCCCTTTGCATGGTGGTGCAAATGAGGCTGTAATTCATATGCTCAAAAAAATAGGCTCGATTGAAAATATTCCTGCATTCATAAAATCTGTCAAAGAGGGTGAAGGACGCTTGATGGGATTTGGTCACAGAGTTTATAAAAATTACGATCCTCGGGCAAAAATCATCAAGAAAATTGCGTTTCAGGTTTTTGAGGAAACCGGTCGGAGTCCTTTGCTCGATATGGCACTTGAACTTGAAAGAATCGCACTTGAAGACGATTTTTTTGTCAGTCGCAAGCTCTATCCCAATGTCGATTTTTATTCTGGATTGATTTATCAGGCAATGGGATTTCCTCTTGATATGTTTCCGGTGCTTTTTGCGATCGGTAGAGTTCCCGGCTGGCTTGCACAGTGGACTGAACATGTTCAGGATCCAGAGCAGAAAATCGCAAGACCTCGCCAGATTTACCTCGGCGAAGAACAACGCGATTATACACCAATTGAACAACGTCCGAAAAATAGGATTGATGAGAAGAAGTTTGATATCTGCAGACTGTAGTTTTTTCTAGAGAAAAGTTCAAGATTCAACCAATCTCAGTCTCGATGTTTTGTTAATTATAAGATCATATTTTTATGTCGGTTAATACTAAAGATGTTGCCTATATCGCTGAATTGGCCAGACTGAGATTCACTGATGAAGAAATGGTGACAATGACCAGCGAGCTCAACAATATTCTGCACTATGTTGAAAAGCTCAATGAAGTTGATACCGAAGGCGTTGCACCACTCAGCAGTATTCATGACCAGATCAATGTGCTTCGCGATGATGTTGAGCTTCCAGCTCTTGCATCTTCAGCAGTATTGCAGAATGCTCCAGATAAACAGGACCGTTTTTTCAAGGTGCCCAAAGTCATCGGGTAGCCGTCGGATGGTGGAGCTTCACGAAAAAAATGGCAATGCGGTTTTTGTAGTTAAGGCACAGCCTCGTTCATCTAAAAGCAGAATATGCGGGGCATATAATGGTGGCTTAAAGGTAACCATTAAAGCTGCCCCGGTAGATGATGCGGCCAACAAGGAATGCTGCGAACTGTTTTCTAAAGTTTTCAGCGTTCCACCATCGCGCGTACATATCATATCCGGCAAGAGTTCGCGCACAAAAACGGTGATGCTTTAAGGAATCAGCTCAGTTACGGCAGCTCCCATTCTCGAGTCTTATTGTTGATCAGTTGCAAAGCATATCGTTTATGAGAGTTGTTGTTCAGAGAGTTTTGTCAGCGAATGTTTCCGCCTCAGATGGTCGTTATGTGGCAATCGGTTCTGGACTGCTTGTTCTGCTTGGGATTGCACCCGATGATGGGGATAAAGATATCGGGTGGATGACCCAGAAAGTTGCTTCTCTGAGAATTTTTAATGATTGTGCAGGTAAAATGAATCTGTCGCTTAAAGAGACAGATGGAGAGGTGATTGTTGTTTCCCAGTTTACACTAGTGTCTTTTATTGAACTACCATCATCACCTATAAATCT
>JAPLFE010000158.1 GCA_026390855.1 Chlorobiales bacterium
AATTCATCTGGAATCCGAATGGCAAGGGAAAAAAAGCTGATATAAAAGACGGGGAGCGTCGATACAGGATCCTGAAGAGCATTGGTTACAAGGAGCTGAGGTTCGGAAAGGAATTCATCTACGTCGAGAAAAAAAGTGATGAGGCGCTTGAGATAGGCACGTTGATCACCTGCTGTATGCGGGAGGACCTTACCCCTATTGAGAAAGCCAAGGCGTTGATGAACCTGGCGAAACGAAAGGGCATAAAATCATTGGACATCGCGATGTGCTCGTTCAACCGGGCGAAAGATTACACCTCAAATGATTTTCTCTCAGAGCCAAACGCCAGGAATTATTTTGTGTCAAAGGAAGTGATCGAGGATCTCGCTGTTTACATGAAGGCGATTGGAATCGGTGGGACGAATGCGGTGGATCTTATATCTTTATTGAATCTCCCGGATGATATCCAGAAGAAGATATATTTCTCTTCGGGGCATACGTTGATAACCAGGGAGAAAACAAAGCTGAACAGGTATGGGCGTTTAGTAAAGCGTGAGAAGAACGACCAGGGGGTTATGATCCCCATGACTTTTGCGAAGGAGCTGTCGCGGTTGAATAATGATCCGATGGTCAGATTTTTTTTGAAGAAGGCGTTGCAGCAGTCGTGGTCATCGAAGCGTCTGAACCGGATGGTGACTGATTTTCTCAGCAGTCAGCTGACGTCTGACCAGTATATGAAGGCATATGTGATAAGGGACGTTGAATCGCATGCTGATAAGGCATCAAAGCACGACCTGGTATCATTGACTCACAGCATGGATCACATGGCATCGACGTTGACGTCGTTTAGGACGATAAACCTGGTCGCCATGGCGCCTGATTTTGATAAGAAGAGCATCGCGATATCAGCAGCCGGGTTGAAGCAATCTGCGGAGAACCTGTTGAAAGCAGTGAACGAATTACTCTGCAGCACGGTGCAGCTGCAGAAGATACAAGACGCCAAGAGAGAGGAGGTTGTTAACAAGTCTTTTCAGGTGATCATGAGGTCATCACCGCATACGCCTGGTCCGGCATTTCGTTTCTCGATGCCGACTGATGTTGGAAAAGCACTGCAGGAAAAATACAGTCTGCAGCAGGACGACGTCCTGGAACTGAAAGTAGTGTCGGTGATACAGAAAGGAGTAATTATTACTATGAAAGAATTTGATAATTGGGTTCAATCTAAACCTAAGTGGGTTGAAGCAACTATCATGTCTTATGACCAAATAGAAGCGGAGGCTTCTTCCAATTTACCCCAACATTAAAAACATTGAGTATCCTTGGAACAATTGTCATGAAAATAACAAATTTTACATCAACACAAGTTTCAGAGAAGCAGGTGCAGATTTATTTTATGGAGCCGATAGTCGAAAAAATAGATGCATATGAACTCAGGCTTATTTTGGAGTATTTTAAGAAGAAAAAGAGAGTGAGATTTTTTTATAACTTGAAACCTGATGTGAGTATTGACGGGCTGATCTGTGATGCGAGGATGTGGGTGGAATTTCTTACAGCGATACGGCAGAAGGAACTGGCAAAAGGTTATTATGAGCTGATGAGGGACGTTCCATTTATGTCTGTGGAAGATGTCGTAGCTTATCTGAAGTTGTTGCAGGACGCGGAATTAAAAGAAGCGATCAAACTAAGGGAAAAAATTCCTCCATAAAAATATATACTATTTACATGATTTTGTTTTCTATGGCAACAAAACCAAAAACATGCAATAGCTTCAAGAAAGTGAAAAAGCACGTTTGCACAGACTTCGCCGGTGGCAACAAAAACAAACCGGGGCAACCTGGGAAACACTGTGTTGCAACTAAAGTGAAGATGGTGCGGGCATGTGCTGATTACACAATGCCGCGTCATCATTAATTGAATATGCGGTTCTGTCTAATTTAGGGGAAAAAATTCCCCCTAAAACTTTTAAGATTAGATTATATTCAATATAATAATGAATATCAAAATAATCTTTGCTATATTGGTAATGATTTTATTATCTACAGTTGGAATTTTCGCTATTTTTCAGAACTCCTCGTTTCAGACGGAAGGTCTTTGGTGGGCCACTATTGAGTGTGTGGGCTGGGTGGATGAAAGCGGTCAGCATAGGAGCGGTTATCCATCTGGTGGCGAGCTTGGCGTTTTTTATGATGGGGAGCGAATAAAGGGTTGCGATTGGACATACACGTTGAAGGGCAGCAGCGGGTATCCTTGTCAAAAATGGAAGGTGGAAATGGAAATTCATTGGGATTCTTTGAGTGGGCCATTGATTGGCAGTTGGTCTGATTCCGGTGGGGCTTTAGCCACTGGCGATTCAGTCCTTGCAGAGTTGGATTTTAATATTCTATTGGACCAGGACAAGGACGTCGTGGCTCATTTTGCGGGTTCTATATATAATAGTCAGGTGGGGTGGGAGACAACAGTTTCAGGTGGCAGGTATTGCAATGTGGAGTCAAACGATCCTGCTTTGTCGCTGGAGTCTTATTCTCTTGATAAAACATCTGTTCAGCCTGGAGATGAGGTAACCGCTACTTTTTCCATAAAGAACTCGGGTCGTGCCGCATCAACCAATACAAAAATAGCATT
>JAPLFE010000129.1 GCA_026390855.1 Chlorobiales bacterium
ACTGTTGGAAAGCATGGTGATGAAAACACGATCAAAGCCTATGTTCAGAGCCAAGGTCGTGAATCGGAGTACAAAAAACTGCATTCACAGCAGTTGCGCCTCTTCTAATACCCCGTAGCTCTGCTGCGGGGATGCTTTATTGGGAGCTTGAGTTTGCATGCTGAAGAGAAAAATAAAATTCAAGAGCAAATTCATCATGCCGATCATGAAAATGCATTAACAAAATCTGTTCTTGAGAAAAAGTATAATCTATCTCTGGGTAAGAATAAATATGAATCTGCTGGCTGTGCAGGATGCCATGATAATGGTATTTTAGGAGCTCCAAAACCTGGTCATAAGGATTCATGGGTATCCCGTGTTGTAAAGGGATGGGGAAATATCGTAAACAATGCTGTTTCAGGGTTTAATAAAATGCCTCCTAAGGGTGGTAACGAATCAATAAGTCAATCTGATATCGAAAATATTATTGCTTATATGATTTCCTGAAAATCTAGATACTTAAAATAATTTATTTAATTCTCTCATTTCTTATAACGATAAAACCAGGGACTTATTATGCGGGCAAAAAAAATTCGTATCTTTTTAACATCAATTGGAGCGTTAGCTCCTTTATTATGCTCTGTGCCTCAACAGGCTTCGGCGACACCAGTCTATGCACGTCAAACAGGATTTTCTTGTGCCGCATGTCATTTCGAGCAATTTCCTTTGCTTAATGCTTTTGGTCGTAGTTTCAAAGCAAACGGATATACTGATTCAGGACTTGGTAAACAGGGTAAGATTGAAGATGATAATCTTTCTCTTCCATCAACACTGAATGCTTCATTTGTCAGCAAGCTTCGCTATCAGAAAACGAATGGTACAGCTAACACCCCCGAAGCTGGTCCTACTAATTATGGTAATATTTCGTTTCCTGATGAAGCTTTTCTTGTTATAGGAGGACGGGTATCGAAGAACATTGGTTTTGAAGTAGGTCTTTCCGTTGTTCCTCAAGATGTTACAGATGGTAACATTCTGACTGAGTTTAAAATGCCTATCATGACAAAAGTCGATGATTTTACGCTTAGTGCCATTCCATTTACGACATCTTCACAAGGCCCTGCATATGGCTTTGAGCTGTTAAATACTGGTGCAGTAGAGTTTGCGCGTGCATTTGAAAACGCTGAGGAGACTTCTGCTCAGCAATATCTAGGAACTGCTCATGCGGCTTCAGGTGTTGCTTTAGTTGTGTATCATAAGTATGGATACATTAATTATACTCCGTATGTTATGGCCCAAGGCAATTTCGGAATAAAACAGCCGCTGAATTATATCAGAGGTGTAGTGACCCCGAAAGTCGGTGATTGGGATCTTGGTGCGGGTGTTCAGATTTGGACAGGAGAATCAAAAGTTAAAGTTATAGATAATGCAACTTCTACCTTCAAGACCAATGAAGAACATGCAAATGCCTGGGCTGTAGATTTGCAAGGTCAGGGGAAAGTTGGTAACCTCCCGTTAGGTCTTTATGCAACCTATGGTAAAGCTGGGAAAACTACAGACCCTCTTGATCCAAACACTTACAATGATAGTACATTCGGGGATAAAAAGGTCTGGACTATTTCAGGAATGCTTGGTGTTATTCCTGATAAACTTGCCTTGGGCGCAGGATACAGAAAAGCAAATACAGGTGTGGATACAGCAGATTCTGATAATGCTGTAACTCTCGGCTTGGCCTATATGCCCGCAAGAAATATCCAATTTCAGCTGAACCACAGTATCTATACTGGTGATACCCATACAAGTGATGTAGGTAAAAATCTTACAACTCTTGTTCTTTACAGCGCTTTTTGAGGGATGTAACATTATCTTTTCTAAGGTCATTAATAAACATAAAAGGCTGCCCAATAGAGAGGGCGGCCTTTTATGTTTATTAGCTCAGTATGGGGAAATTCCGGAGGTAAAAGTCCTCCTGTGAGTTGACTACCGAGAAAGAAGTGAAGAGCAACTGCTGGAGAGATGTTCGGATATTGAATGAATAAAGAAAAGGATTAGTTCGAAAAAAATGCGATTAAACCGAAAGAGAGAAAAAGAATGGTTGCCAGAAGAATAGTTAAGTCACTGATCTTCCGCATAAAAGATTCCTTGTTTTCCGTGTACATACTTGCGATGACTATTACGGCAACATTGTTTGACAAAAGGAAATAGGTGGATGGAGGAAGAGTTTTTGTGAGTGTAAAATAAAAGAGGAGAAGTCCAGAGATCAGGCTCGTGATGATGAGAAATTGTTTTGTATGCGGAAAGGAAAATGTGTTAGCAATTGTTTTTATGCCGCTGAGCAAGTCGCCACGGCGGTCGCGCATGTCCCACATCACCTCGATAAAAAACGCGCAGAAAAACACATAACCCCAGCAAATCCATGCCTTGAGGGAAAGTGAAAGACCTTCGAAAAACAGAGGAAGAAAGACAAGAGCGGTTGCCCAATCGAGAGGAGGTGTGAGATTTTTAACGATGTAAATATCTTTCAGCCGTTTGGCGCCGTTCAAACGTCTTGAGAGAAAAGCCGGGAAGCATTTATGATTATACAGAATGCCGATGACGATGATAAGTGCCGTTGTCCAGAATGCTGGTTGCCCAAATTGAAATGCGATAAGGAGTGAAATGAAGGAAATCAAGTAGAAGGTCACGTAGGTGATAAGAGCTTCGTTTTTAAGGGCGTTTTTCAGGCCTTCGGGATCGTTTGTCGCATCTTCGATATCATCGGTGAGCCGGTTGTCCTGATATATTGAAAAGGTCAGCAAGAAGACGCACAAAATGGCCCATCCATTAACCGGGATTTGGAAATAAATAGACCAACTCGCAGATCCAAGGGCAGAAAGAAGCGAGAGATGAAGCTTATTTCTGTAGAAGTAATTTGGCACGTTGTGTTCTTCTTTCCGATTATTAAATTTTCGGGGACATCAGTGAAGAATTGTACTTATGTGTTTTAAATGCACAATTCAAACGCCACTTGCAGGAACCCTTAAACGAGGCTTGATCAGACCAAGTTCCGTGAGAAAGGTCATAACAACAGGACATTTTCTGCCGGATCGGTCTGAAATAAAAATATATGACAAGAGATAAGCTCGTCAGCAGTTACTGCAGCTTTTAATGCCCAGTATTTTATAGAGAGGGCAGAAGCCGATGCCCGCGGTAGTGAGGGGAATAAATCCTATCAATCCAAGCCATGAGTGGTTAATAAGACCAAGCGTAATGATGATGATGCCGATAACAGCACGGATGATCCGATCCACCGGTCCCATATTTTTGTTCATTGTTATAAGCTCTAAGATTAAAGGATTCCATTACATTTTTATTTTAACGGCTTTTCCGGTTTATTCCGTTCCATTCTTTTCAACAAATTCGTCTTTTACAGGAAGGCCATGCACCTTTGATCTGGAGGCTATTCTGGTCGAATGAGGGTCAATGACTTGGGGATATTGTTTAACTGCAGGTATTATCATTGAGGGGCTACAAGCCCGAATGTGCTGGCCAATATAGCGGCACGGTTTTCGATAGCAATAAATTGTTGTGTTGTCTCTCCATTGACAACGGTCTTCAACGTATCACCAATAAGAATGGTTTTGCCTGTTGGATTGTGCAGCACTACCAGCAATTTTTTGACAAAAATCGTATCCGGGTGTGTTGAGTTAAGGTGGTTGGCAGGAACGAAGTCAATCCATTCTTGCGGGTACAGGTCGAACTCGTATTGGTTTGCCCACTCTCCTTCAATTAATGTTTTTAGCAGATACTTGTTCTCATTAATTCTGCTTAGCATAAAAAGATCGGCATCCTGAATTACTTCTACATCGTAAACATTGAGCTGCATTGGCTTTCTTATACCGTTACTTCCAAATCCTAAATCGAATAGCCACTTCTTGCCATCCACTTCAGCGACAATGGCCATATGTGTTTTAGGGCGCCTTACGGGGTAATTCATCGGGCGAGCCGCCACAAATGTATAGGGAACTCCGAGCTCATGGAGTGCCATCGAAAAGAGACCATTTACCTCATAGCAATATCCGCCACGCTTATGCGACAATATTTTATCAACAATTTCTTCTGGAATCAAGGAGACAATTTTTCCAGCCTGAACATCCAGATTTTCAAAAGGAATAGAAAATAATTGGCATCGCATGATGTCCGTTACTGTTGCGATATCCGTTTTGGTACTGCCCTTATAGCCTATTCTGTTGAAGTATTTCTCAAGTGTGAAATTTTCTGCTTTCATATCTGCTTTTGTTCCCAACGTTTGATTTGTTGAGAAATAATCTAACAAATGAGCCTAATTTCCTGGATATCGTCATCAACGGTATCTTCCGGGTGCTTCTCATCAGGAGAAGACAAGTCAACATTGCCGATTTTTATATACGGTTTTCATTATCCTCAACCACAGGGGAATATTTTGCCTGTGCTATTGCTTCGTTCCGGATTTGAGTGAGCACTGCTGCAAAAGGATGGTGTTTATTCCCTTGGATGTTCAGCGGTAGCGAAAGTGAATGGAAGAGTTTTTTTGCAAAATCCCACGGAGCGTCATTCTCAATCCAAGTTACAAAAGCGTTTTTCTGCATCCAATGGTCAAGCCATTGTTCTCCTTTGTTGGTGAGTGTCATTTTTTTACCACTTCCTACTTTTCGAAGAGGAAAGCCACTTTCTTTCGCAAGCAGGATGCCAAGAGAGCGTCGTAGAGTTGACCCGTCAGCATTCCCTTTGAAGTGGTAACGAACCCTTTGCTGAAGCGTTTGAGCGGAATTGGATTCCCCTTTTTTATCTGGTGATATTCCGATATAAAGCAAAGTCAAGCCATTGTGGGTGAGGCATCCTTCAATTGGTACATCTGGCGGCACCTCCTTAAAGAACCAGGCATAGACACCATTGGCTTTGGTAACGGGGCATGGGTTTGAGAGGACTTCCTCCCTTGAATAGAGGTGTTCGGGATTCGAGAAAACGCTATGCATGTCGTAGTGGTTGTATTAAAACTTTACAGAAAAAGATGCACCCATGGCATTTTTTCCTTTTTGATAGAGGTGTTGAGGTTAATCATCACCGGTTTACCATAGTATTGCACTGAAGTAAAAAAGTTCCAGCGCTTTTCCGTTGCCACAAAAAGTGTTTTGCCTGATGCAGATAGTATTGGCTTTTGTGCGCAGAGGGGACAATATAGTGAAAAGAAGCGAGGTGGGCAGAAGGTTGTACTCCATTTTGGACACAGCAGTTAACTGATCATCATCTTCCCCGTGGAGTGGTAAGATTTTGATGCATGAATAACGGCTTAAGATGTTCAAGGTGCAATGAGAGTTTCTTTTTTTCTGAAGTCTATCTTTAGCCATTGATCTTCATAGATCGCTTCAGCGACTCTCATTCCGGCAAGGAAAAGCGGGAGAATGACGCTTTTCTGGTAATTGCCGATTCTCAAGGTCAACGAATCACCCACTTGCACGACATTTGTTTCCATTTTGTTGTCAAAAGCGAACGGCAGGCGCAATCTCATGATATAATACCCATCACTTATTTTTGTAATTGCTGTATGTTCTTCGTGATAGAAAATATCAAGAGGGTTTTTGTCGCCGTAGACAACCTCACTTACTCGCTTCAGCATATCAAGCCCAAGTACTTCACGCCGGAAAAGAGGAACCTTAGTAATCGGAATAGGGGCGAAAGAGCGTTCGATCTCCTCAATATATTTGTGCTGAATTTCTTTCCATTCATCCATGTACTTGCCGTCGATTTCATCGATGAAAACCCGGTTTATAACGATCTGGTCAACAGTGATGCCGTAAAGGTTGAGGTAGGTGAGTGCTCGCATTGACTCCTTGATAACCATCTTTTCAGGGTTCATGACGAGACGTACTGTTGTTTGACTCCCATCCGACAAGAGAGCGATAATACCATCAATAGAGGAGAAAAGGTGCTCGATCTGGTCATAGACCTCCGTTTCGGGTACAAGGTCATGAAGCTTGCCTATTTTTTTTGACAAGGGACGTATCACTGGTTTTACCACATATTTTTCCAAGGTCCTTATCATCTTCAGCATCCATCCAAACGTTTCAGGCAAGGAGAGGAGTCGGAGAGTTTCGCCGGTCGGAGCGCAGTCGACCACAAGCAGGTCGTACTCTTTTGATTCGTTGTATCGCTTGATATAGGAGAGTGAGAAAAGCTCTTCCATACCAGGAAGCACACCCATTTCCTCAACATAGATTCCCTTGATTCCCTGCACCTCCATGATGTGGGCGAAGTGAGCCCTTACAACCTCCCAGTTAAGAGAGAGGTCTCCATAGACGCTTACTTCCTGTCCGAAAAGGTTTTCGGCAATCTTGACGGGAGATGGACCAAGCTCGAGGTCAAAGGAATCCCCGAGGCTGTGCGCTGGATCTGTAGAGATCACCAGAGTTTTAAAACCCATTGATGCTGCCTTGACGGCAGTAGCGGCAGCAATTGAGGTTTTTCCAACCCCTCCTTTTCCTGTGAAGATAATTGTTCTCATCAAATTAAGCCGTGATGGCCGGTTGCGTTTAAGAGAATCCGAAAAAAAAGAAACGTATTTTCTATGCTGAAAATTCATTAATCAGCTACCACGCGTTTGATATATTCGGAGTCAGGTCAAGATCGTTAACTTCCGCTAACCGGCATTTCAGGAAGAGTTCAGCAGGGCAATACCGGCACATTCTACCCGATTCATTTTACAGCAAAGATCATTACCGATTTACCTCTAAAGGGGATAATCTGAAGAGCGTTGCCCCAGTAGTTTTAACCCATGTGCCCGCCAACTCTTGCAGCTGCCGGAGGGTCAGTTGTTTCAATCCACGTGCCCGCAGGGGGCGCGACCAAAAGGTAGCTCGTACTGTCGGAGCTGGTTAATGTTTCAATCCACGCGCCCGCATGGGGCGCGACGATGACGTGGCAGACCAGATGCAGGCAGATGTTGTTTCAATCCACGCGCCCGCATGGGGCGCGACTCCCGCTGCTTTACGGGGGGACAACGAGGACTTTAGTTTCAATCCACGCGCCCGCATGGGGCGCGACGCTCTTATCTTGAGGCAACTTTTCAACCTGCGGGGTTTCAATCCACGCGCCCGCATGGGGCGCGACGATCGAGTGCGGAAAAGTTCCGAACAGTCGTGATGTTTCAATCCACGCGCCCGCATGGGGCGCGACTGCAAATTTATTTGGTGATGAACTGAGATGATTACGTTTCAATCCACGCGCCCGCATGGGGCGCGACTACCAGTCAACAGCAAAAAAGATACGCATCGAAACGTTTCAATCCACGCGCCCGCATGGGGCGCGACTCGATGCTTCATTACCTGTTCGGCCCGAAAGATGTTTCAATCCACGCGCCCGCATGGGGCGCGACACTCGAAAGTTTACCGCTGTTGATGGTACTACAAGTTTCAATCCACGCGCCCGCATGGGGCGCGACAGAATTCCCGCTTATTGGCGCAGGATTAACATCAGTTTCAATCCACGCGCCCGCATGGGGCGCGACGAGAGACTCCTCTACAGGGGGATTCAGGTCAAAAGTTTCAATCCACGCGCCCGCATGGGGCGCGACTACGTTGCTCAATGGGTAAGGCAGGGTTTCGGTGTTTCAATCCACGCGCCCGCATGGGGCGCGACCTTGCGCTAATTACTGCTTTGTTGGTGAGCAGATGTTTCAATCCACGCGCCCGCATGGGGCGCGACTGGAACAAGCAATAGAAAGCAGGGTGTCACTCCAGTTTCAATCCACGCGCCCGCATGGGGCGCGACTTCGTAGTACTTGGTGGAGAAGCGCCTATACTCGGTTTCAATCCACGCGCCCGCATGGGGCGCGACTTGCGCAAGTCAAGGCCATTGCATTGATAGAGAAAGTTTCAATCCACGCGCCCGCATGGGGCGCGACTTGACTGTCAGGACAGACGAATACCACCGGTCAGGGTTTCAATCCACGCGCCCGCATGGGGCGCGACTGTATAGCTGTATCATCAAGTATTTCGTGGTTTCAAAGGCGTCTTAACGCGAACCACTGTCTATGCCAAATAACAGTTTACGAAAACTTGATGATGAAATCTATAAACAACTTGTGCCTGATTGTCATTCGTAGCGGTGGATGAGGATTTTTTATATTAATTTTCTAAAACATGATTTAAAATTGAAAGGCGAGACGGAATTTGTAATTTTTATGATCTGTTTGTATTTGATTATTCATTCAGTGATTTTTTTACCGTCCTTTTACCGGACGGTTTTTTCTGTTTATAGGTATTAAAAAATAAGTAGTTATTGGCTGCATGAAAATTATCGATCGCTATGTCCTGAAATCGCATATCGGGCCTTTTTTGTTTGCTTTTATTACGATTGTTTTTGTGCTGATTCTGCAGTTTTTTGCCACTTTTGCTGATCGCTTTGTTGGCAAGGGTATTGAATTTTCTGACATTCTGCAACTCATTGTATTACAGTCTGCATGGATGGTTGGACTTGCTGCGCCAATGGCGGTTCTTATTGCGGTTGTTATGGCATTTGGATCTTTGAGTACGACATCGGAGATGACTGTTTTAAGGTCATCGGGGATCTCACTGTTTCGGGTTATGATCCCTGTTCTTTGTGCAGGCCTTTTTCTTTCGGTGATTGTTGAGCGTTTCAATAATGTTGTGCTGCCCGAAGCGAATTTTTATTCAAAATCGTTGATGTTTGATATCGCGAAGGCGAAACCTGCGTTTGGATTAACTGAAAATGCTTTTTCAACCCTTGTGGATGGTTATTCCATTTATGTTCGTCATTCAGATGACCGTTCAAAAGAAATCAGGGGTATTGTTATTTATGATACGACCAAACCGGATTACAGCGCTATGGTGACTGCAGAAAAAGGCACTATTGCTTTTACCTCTGATTATCAGTATCTGGTTATGACGCTTTTGAATGGTGAAATTCATGAGATCAGCCAGCCGGACCATAAGGCATATCGTAACATGAGCTTTAAGAAGCATCGTTTTATTTTTGAGTCAACTGGCTTTGGTTTTTCACGAAGTTCCGAGAACCGAATGCGTTCAGGAGATAGTGAACTTTCGGCAAAAGAGCTTCTCGTCATTGTCGATGAGTTCAGAAAGCGAATTTCCGCATCTGAAAGCCGTATCAGATTGCCGATTGAAAATATGGAACATCGCATTGCAGAAAGTCGATCAGCAGGAAGGTCCAGCCTTGTAACTCAGCATGACTTTTCAAAGAAGTTAACTGCCGGAATAGACGCATCAGGGTATATTGAACGTCAACTTTCTCAGCTTGATATGGAACTCAAAAGCATCGAATCAAACCGGAACATGTTTAACAAATACATGGCTGCGTATCATAAAAAATACTCTCTTTCTCTTGCGTGTTTTATTTTTGTTTTGGTCGGTGCTCCACTTGGTGTTTTTGCCAGGCGGGGAGGATTTGGAGTCGGGGCGGCAATGTCGCTGATTTTTTTTGTGCTCTATTGGGTGCTTATGATTTCAGGGGAGAAAATTGCTGAACGAGGATTACTGGATCCTTTGCTTTCAATGTGGCTGGCCAATATCGTTATGGCATGTATCGGTATTGGCCTGGTTATCAGCCTTACTGGTGCAGTTTTTAATACTTCCCGGTAAAAGAACTCACCAAAAAAAATGTATCAAAGACAATTGTTTTCAGAGTCTGAAGTTTTATAACCACAGCAGAGTTCTTTTTTTACGCCATTCTCATCGAGGCAGACAAAGGTGATATGCGTTTTGAATGCAAGAATACGTTCTCCTGTTTCGATACTTTTTTTGTAGACATGGACGGTATATTCGATGGAAGTGCGACCCATTTTACTTTTTTCAGTTACAAAACATAGAATGGAGCCTCCTCTTATACTTTTCTTGAACTCTACCTTGTCCATACCCACCGTTACAAAGTTGCAACCAGGATAATCAAGTGACACGGCAATATAGCTGATTTCGTCGATCCATTTCAAAAGGTTGCCTCCGAACAGAAAGCCGTAATGGTTGAGGTGTTCGGGTAATACAAGTTTATAGGTTTCCATAGTGATATATTTGATGGTGGTTGTGCTGAATAATGTCTTTAAAAAATCAGTGTTTTTTTTGGGGGATTACATGAATGACCCTAGCTGTCTTTACGAAACATAAGCTTTTTTATAGCTTATAAACGGAGGCCTCTTATAAGGTTGTGATTATAACTTGAAAAGACAACCTCATGCAGTTCCATTACTGCATGGAGGAGGGTATATGATTACGATATAATGCAACAACGAATGGGTTGGATGAGCCCAATCTTTTTGTGTACTTTAAAAGTATAGTGTTTTTTTATAAAATATTAAAAAATATGGATATGCCGGAAGAAACGAAGATGGGATGCTGCTGTCCGGGAGATGGGGATGTGCATTCAGAGCCTGAAAAGAGGCTTGGCTGGCATGAATATTTTATGAGTGTGGCACAACTTATTTCCCGCAGGGCGACTTGTACCCGTGGTCATATAGGTGCGGTTATTGTAAGGGATCACAGTATTCTTTCGACTGGTTATAATGGTGCACCTGCTGGCTTACCTCACTGTAATGACAGCAACTGTCGTATATATCGGAGCACTCATCCTGATGGGACTGTTGAAGAGAATTGTGTTAATACAATTCATGCGGAAATCAATGCTATTGCTCAGGCTGCAAAACATGGCGTGTGTATCAAGGATTCTGATATCTATATCACTGCCAGCCCTTGCATTCACTGTCTTAAGGTGCTGATTAATGTGGGGATAAAAACTATTTATTACGATAAGCCTTATAAAATCGAGCATATCGATGAATTGCTCAGGCTTTCAGGTATCAGGCTGGTTCAGGTGAATATGGTTGATAATCAGAAGGAGTGACGATGCCGAAGCGTGATGATGTTTTGTTTATGCAGCGTTGTATTGAACTTGCCATGAAGGGTGCCGGCAGTGTGAGCCCTAACCCGATGGTGGGTTCGGTTATCGTTTATAATGGGAATATTATCGGTGAAGGGTATCATGAGAAGTTTGGAGCTTCTCATGCGGAAGTGAATGCTATTGATTCAGTTACCGATGAAGCATTACTTCAGCATTCTACCTTGTATGTTAATCTTGAGCCTTGTGCCCATTATGGAAAGACCCCGCCCTGCAGCGATCTTATTATTGAGAAGGGTATTTCTCGCGTTGTAATCGGGTGTCGAGATCCTCATGATGCTGTTGCGGGAAAAGGGATTGCGAAGCTTGTTGCTGCAGGTATAGCTGTTGAGGAAGGGGTGCTTGAAGCTGAATGCATGAAACTGAATGAGGCGTTTATTAAAAGTCATACAACAGGTCTGCCTCTGGTTTCACTTAAACTTGCTCAAACCCTTGACGGAAAAATCGCCACATCGCTTGGCGCTTCACGCTGGATCACAGGTAAAGAGGCAAGGAGCGAGGTACACCGACTCCGAAGTGTGTATGATGCTATTCTTATTGGTGAAGCAACTGTTCGTGTTGATGACGCAGTTCTTACTGTCAGGCATTGTCATGGTCGAAACCCTTTAAGAGTCGTTCTTGACCGTCAGTTGAGTCTGCCAGTGGACGCGAAAATTTTTGGTCCTGAGGCTCAAACTCTTGTGTTTGCTTCGTCTTCATGGTCTGGATTACCGAAGGTGGAGCAGTTAAGAGTTAAAGGGGTACCGGTTTTATTTGTTCATGAGCATGCAGGCGAGCTGGATCTTCAGCAGGTGCTTATGGAGCTGCATAAGCGGCAGATTCTTTCGTTGATGGTTGAAGGCGGGAGTCGTTTGTCTGCGTCGTTTATTCGTGAAAAGCTTGTTGATAAGATTTATATGTTTATTGCTCCAAAGCTTTTCGGTGGCGATGGACTGAGTGCCTTTGCTCCTCTCAGTATAAGTATGCCTGATCAGGCGATTAAACTGAAATTTGAGCAGCCGCGTTTTTTTGGATCTGATATGCTTCTGGAAGCATATGTGCAGGTTTGACTTTGGGTTCAGGAAGTATGGATGCAGCTGTGACGCGGGATTACCAAAATCTTGTTTGTTATGAGGAATAAATTCATAAAAAAGAGGTCGCCTATGCTTGACCGTTTTATTAATAACAGTGATGTTGGAAAGTTAATTCTTCGCGTTTTGATTGGCTCCCTGCTGTTTTTTCACGGAGTAGACAAGCTTCAACACGGATACGGGTTTGTGTCGTTGATGCTTGTCAAGGCCAAGTTGCCGGGCTATCTTTCACATGGTATTCTTATTGGTGAAATTGTAGCGCCGATCTTGATGGTGTTGGGGATGTATACCCGCCCTGCAGCTCTGATTCAGGTTTTCAGTATGGGTATGGCCATTTATCTGGTTCATATGAAAGAACTTTTTTCAGTGTCGGGACATGGGGGATATGCCCTTGAACTGCAGGCGTTTTATCTGTTTGGTGCACTTGCTGTTTTCTTTCTGGGTGCTGGACGTTACAGTGCTTCGCATGGCAGTAGTCTTTGGAGATGATGGAATGCCATAGAAATGAGGATATCATTGATATTCGTCAAGTAACCGCTTATTGCGGAAGTACCTGTGTATTCAGGGATTTTTCGCTGGCTGTGCAAGAGGGTTGCAGTACGGTTATTCTTGGACCAAACGGTTCAGGGAAGACTACATTGATGAAACTGATTTCTCGTGACATTTATCCTGTTGCAGAACCAGACAGCTCTGTAAGGATTTTTGGCAAGGAGCGTTGGAATGTATGGGACCTGCGTACCCGTCTTGGCATTGTTTCCCATGAGTTGCAGCATAATTATCTTTCAGGGGCTCGAGGAACTAATGTGATTTTATCCGGCTTATATGCCAGTATTGATACATGGCAGAATCAGCATTTCAGTGGTGATGATTGCCAAAAAGCTGAGGAAGTCATGGAGAGGCTGGGTATTGGTGCACTGAAAAATCGCGCTTTCGGCGCGATGTCAACCGGCCAGCAGCGACGTTTTCTTCTCGGTCGAGCACTGATCAACGATCCTGATGCACTCTTACTGGATGAGCCCACGACCGGACTTGATCTCAGGGCGACGTTTCAATACCTTGAAACGCTTCGTTTGTTGATGAGGTTTGGTAAAACGGTAATGCTTGTTACCCATCATCTTCATGAGATTCCTCCGGAGATTGAACGGGTAGTTCTTCTAAAAGAGGGGAGGATTGTCAGTGATGGTAAAAAAAGTGATGTACTGACTTCAGTGTCTCTGTCCGATTTGTTTGACTATCCTCTGCAAGTGGTTGCTGTAAACGGTTATTATCAGGTTTTGCCTGCTGTTTGACAGAAATTCACGAATAATAAAAGAACCTTTTTTGTACATGAAGTGCATGCCCTTGAAGTGGTTTATGGTTCTGTTTATTTTTGCTTATTCGGGAACCGCATCAGCCTCAGAACACGAAAAGACATATCTGGCTAGCCCGATTGGAAGTCTCATTGACAGCTCAGGGATTTCAAAGGCAGTTTCTAAATCATCCTTCTCTTCAACAGGGAACAACTCCATCATGGTTCCGGATGGTTTTATCAGGAAGGCTATTAAAAAAGGTGATACCCTTGCGAAAATCTGCAATGCTGATTCCAGCTGCAAAGTTATTTTTATGAAGGTAAATCGACTTGATAACCGGCATTTTCCGGTTGGCAAAAATGTTCTCGTACCAGTGGACGTGAATAAGGCGATGCTCTATGTTCCTGTGCCAAAAACTCTTGCTGACAGTCGGGGTGAACGGGAAATCAGAATTTTTCTCGGTCTGCAGTATTTTGGCGCTTATGAAAATGGTCAGCTTTTTTTCTGGGGTCCCGTTTCTTCCGGCAAAAAAGACAAGAGTACTCCTCCAGGTAAATTTTTTGTGAATTACAAGCAGCGTTTCAAATTTTCGGTCAAGTATGAAAATGCACCAATGCCTTTTTCGATAAATTATCATAATGGGTACTTTATTCATCAGCAGTCTCTTCCTGGCTATCCTGCTTCACATGGTTGTGTCAGACTGCTGCCGGATGATGCTGAAAGACTATTTTTCTGGGCACGTCTCCGTGATCCTGTGACTGTTGCCAAAGAACTGTAATTATTGTCTTTTTTCTGAACTCCTTCAGCGTGTTCTCTGTTGTATTGCTATCTTTATACTGTTCCGCTGAAGATGGTGCAGGCTTTTTTAATCGCATGAATTTTCATAAAATTTAACCGGTATTTTTATGGCACATATCTCGTTAAAGGGCAACCCTGTAGAAACAGTCGGGACTCTCCCTGCCAATGGCTCTGAGGCTCCTTTTTTCTGTCTGGTAAAAACTGATCTTTCTGAGGCTGGACCTGCTGACTTTGCCGGTAAAAGACTGGTACTCAATATTTTTCCCAGTCTTGATACCTCGGTCTGCGCTTCATCAGTGAGACGCTTCAACCAGGAAGCAGCATCACTCGACAATACGGTTGTATTATGTATTTCAGCTGATCTTCCATTTGCTCAAAGTCGTTTCTGCGAGACTGAAGGATTGAAAAATGTTGTATCGCTTTCAGTTTTTCGTTCTCCTGAATTCGGTCGGGATTATGGTGTTACTATTGCTACAGGCCCTCTCAAAGGCCTTCTTTCGCGAGCTGTTGTTATTATTGATGCTGATGGGATAGTCCGTTACAGTGAACAAGTCCCTGAAATTGTTGAGGAGCCTGATTACAGTGCAGCCCTCAAAGTACTGGTATAAAAGCCTCTGGTACATTCGTTATCTAAAGTGTTATAAAGTTCAGCCGGTATTTTTGCCGGCTTTTTTTAATTGCTGTATCCATGAGTGCTTACCGCTGTATTTTCTGAAAAAAAATACTTACACTCTTTTGTATGGTTCGTTATAAAGCATGTTGCGCTCTTAAACAAGAATCCCCCAGGATCATGGCTGAAAATCCATTTGATATTCCGCTCTCTTCCATTGAGCGACGGATTAGCGATATCGATTTTAAAACACTTATTGAAAACAGGCCTTTTTATCCTTCTCCAGCGTCCTGGTCGGATGAAGTGCTTTATTTCCTTTTTCTTGACCGTTTTTCTGATAGCAAAGAATATGGAGGTTTTTGTGATGCAGATGGTAATCCAGTGACCGTTCAGGGAGAACGAACGACTCCGCTTTTTAATGATCAGACAGATAGTTCTACAGCTGAAAAGGAATCATGGTTCGAAGCTGGGAAAAAATGGTGCGGTGGTACAATCGCTGGTATGAAAGAGAAACTCGGGTACCTTAAACGACTTGGTATAACAGCGATCTGGGTCAGCCCTGTTTTCAAGCAGGTGACTGGAAGCAATGATTATCATGGTTACGGAATCCAGAATTTTCTCAATGTTGATCCTCATTTTGGTACAAGAGATGAATTGAAGGGATTTGTCAAAGCTGCGCATGAGGCAGGCATCAGAGTTATCCTTGATATAATCATCAATCATGCCGGGGATGTATTCGCTTATGAGGGAAATCAACGTTATTTCTATTATAACGGAGAGAAGTGGCCGGTCAGTGGTTATCGGTTGTCCAGTGGTGAAGCGGGAGGCATTCCCTTCTGTGAAGCTCCTGCCAGTTTTGAGAAAGGGGCGTGGCCTGGAGGGGCTGTCTGGCCTGAAGAACTGCAATCATCGGATACTTGGACATGTCGTGGCGAGATCAGACAGTGGGATTCTTTTCCTGAGTTTCTTGATGGGGATTTTTGTTCGCTTAAGGATATTAATCTATTGCATTTGCTGATATTGACGGTTTCCGGCTTGATACCGTTAAGCATATGGAGCCAGGAGCTGTAAGGTATTTTGCGACAACTATCCATGAATTTGCCGAATCAATCGGGAAGGAAAATTTTACCATTATTGGTGAAATAACGGGAGGACGTGCCTATGCTGCGACTATTCTTGATTCTACGGGTCTCGATGCTGCGCTTGGAATTGATGATATTGCTGATAAGCTTGAGTTTCTTGTAAAGGGTTGGAGGAGTCCGGGAAATCCCGATACCGAAGAGCAGGAAGGATATTTTGATCTGTTTCGTAATAGTATTCTTGATTGTCGGCGGAATCATCAATGGTATTCGAAGCATATCGTTACAATGCTTGATGACCATGACCAGGTTGGTGTACGCCACAAATTCCGTTTTTGTGGCGACGATGCCCGCAGTATTCGTCTGCTACCCGCAGCACTCGGTTTAAACCTTACTTCTGCAGGTGTTCCGTGCATTTATTATGGAACGGAACAGGCGTTTAACGGTGCTGATCATCGTACTGATGACGACTCCTACAGTGATGTATTTCTCAGGGAATGTATGTTCGGAGGCAACTTTGGGTCCTTTTTAAGTTCGGGAAAGCACTTTTTTAATGAGGAGAGTGAGATTTACCGATTTTTGCAGGAGGTGACCCATATACGTCGCGAGAACATTGCCTTGCGTCGAGGCCGGCAGTATCTGCGTCAGGTTTCAGAGAGCGGACTCGAAGATGAATTTTTCTATCCTCAGCCTGTTAACGGTGAATTACACTGGGTAATTGCCTGGTCACGGATTTTTGCCGGTTCGGAATGTCTTTGTGCTATTAATACTGATACTGAACGTGAACTGACCCTTTGGGTTCTGGTGGACAGTGGTATTCATGCAGAAGCGAGCAGTACCATGAACTGTATTTTTTCCACCAATGCCGTTCAGAGAGGCACAAGTGTTTCCGTCAAACAGCTCAATAGTTCTGCTGTAAGAATCACCGTGCCTGCAGCAGGGTTTGTTGTGTACCGGTAAGGGTGATATATTAAAAAACAATGTGTGTTTTGAATGTTATCATGACACGATTGTTTTTGTTAAGTGAAAAGTTATGCAATGTTTACTGGGATTATAAAGGATGTTGGCCGAGTGAGTGGCGTAACAAGGCGACAGGGCGGTTTACGGCTTAAGGTACATTATGGAAATTCCGAAGAGTTCAACATGCTCTCGATTGACGAGAGTGTCAGCCTTAATGGGGCTTGCCAGACTGTTGTTGCTGTTGGTGATGGATGGTTTGAAGTGGATACAGTCGAAGAAACTCTTTCAAAGACAACGCTTGGAGCTTTTCGTAACGGTACTCAGGTAAATCTCGAACGGGCTCTTCGTCCTCTGGATAGACTTGGCGGGCATTTTGTGCTTGGTCATGTTGATTGTGCGGCTGAAGTGCAGGAAGTCAGAGAGTTAGGCTCGAGCCGGGAACTCTGGGTAGCTTTTCCTGATACATTCAGTCCGTTTATTGTCTCTGCTGGCTCGATCACTATCGATGGCATAAGCCTGACTGTTGCAAAGCTTGAAACAATGCTTTTTGCTGTTGCAATTATACCCTTTACTTTTGCTCACACCACTCTTCATTCACTGCAGCAGGGAGGTCGGGTAAATCTCGAGTTTGATATTCTTGGTAAATATGTCGCCAGACAGCTTGGAGCGCATTCCTCAACAGGAGAGAAAGTTTCAAGGATCGATGAGGTGTGGCTTCGGGAAAACGGATTTTAAATGAATGCTTGATACCGACAACATACAATCTGATCTGTTCAGCTTTTCCGCTCCTCAGGATGCGGGTGATTATTTTCAACCTCTTGCTGAACGGGTTCGCCCCCGTTCTCTTGATGATATGGCAGGGCAGGATCATCTTGTTGGGCTAAAGGGTCCGCTTCGCAAGTTTCTTGCCAGTGGTCAGATGCCGTCCATGATTTTCTGGGGTCCTCCCGGATCAGGTAAAACAACTCTTGCTGAAATTTGTGCGGCATCGTTGAACTATCGATTCGAGCAGCTTTCAGCTATTGATTCCGGGGTAAAAGATGTTCGTAAAGCGCTGGAAACCGCTGAAAAATCAAGGCGTTCAGGTCACAGCACGCTTTTGTTTATTGATGAAATTCACCGATTTAACAAGACACAGCAGGATACTTTGCTGCATGCGATTGAGCAAGGACTTATTGTGCTGATAGGGGCTACGACTGAAAATCCTTCTTTTGAGGTGAACGCAGCACTTCTGAGCAGAATGCAGGTTTATATTCTTCAGCCGCTTGGGCCAAAGGAGATCGAAACGGTTATTCGACGCGCACTGAAAGAAGATCGAATTTTCAGCAGGCTTTCCATTGAAATTGCTGACTTGGATTTTCTTGTAGAGTTTTCGGGAGGAGATGCCCGAAAGGCGCTGAATGCGGTTGAAGCAGCGCTCTCTCTTATACCGGCAGATGCTGTTGAGATTGTGCTGGAGAGGGAGGTTCTTGAACAGGCTTTGCAGCATAGTGCCCCTCTTTACGATAAAGGTGGCGATAGCCATTATGATATTATTTCAGCTTTTATCAAATCCATGCGGGGCTCAGACCCCGATGCGGCACTTTTCTGGCTTGCGCGGATGCTGGCGGGCGGGGAAGATCCGAAGTTCATAGCACGTCGGATGGTCATTTTTGCAAGTGAAGATATTGGCAATGCTGATCCTTATGCCATAACTCTTGCTGTATCAGTGTTTCATGCGGTAGAAATGATTGGTCTGCCTGAGGCAAGAATTAATTTGGCGCATGGTGTAACCTATTTGGCCTCTGCTCCCAAATCAAATGCAAGCTATCAGGGTATGAATGAAGCTATGAGCGAGGCAAAGTCCATGCAGGAGCTGAGGGTGCCGCTTCATTTGCGTAATGCACCGACGAAACTCATGAAAGCTGAAGGGTATGGAGAAGGGTATCAATATCCCCATAGTTATCCAGGGCATTTTGTCCGCCAGCGTTATTTTCCAGATGGAATGGAACCACAGGCTTATTACCGTCCCGGAGATGAAGGTCGGGAAAAATATATCAGGGAGCGGCTTGGCTTTTTATGGAGTGAACGCTATCGATCATGATTATTATAGAGCTGTGAACTCGGTTATATTAATGCAGTTGGGATTTTGCTTCCGGATTTTTTTTTCCATCAAGACAGACTTTTTTATGAAAAGGTTAAGACCGATACTTTTGCTTATTGTGGTGCAGTGTGTTTTTTTGAATGTACCTTTGCTTGTGCATGCCGCCAATCCATCAGGAACTTCCTCGCTGACACTTGACGATGCCGTGCGTATAGGACTTGATAGAAGCCGAACGCTTGAAGTCGCAAGGCTGGAACGTGATTTGACGGGCCAAAAGATTCGTGAGACCTGGTCAGAGGTTCTTCCGCAGATTTCATCGGATTTTACCTACACCCGCTCTTTGAAACCTTCAGTACTTTTTTTTCCTGATGTTTTTTCAGGGGGCAACAGCAACGCATTTATTCCTCTTGTGATCAGTGCTGATAATGCGGCTACTGCTACCATTAATGTACGTCAGGCACTTTTCAACGGATCAGCTTTTGCTGGAATAAAGGCAGCAAGTATTGTGCGCAAGATGAGCGAAGAGGCATACCGCAACGCTGAGGCTTCGGTTATTGCTGACATCAAGATGTCCTATTTTGATGCCTTGATTTCAAGAGATCAGTTAAAGCTGATTGAGCAGAGTATAGCGCGCTGGGAGCAATCGCGAAAAGATACAAAGGCAATGTTCCGGCAGGGTGTAGCTGCCGATATTGATACTCTCAAGGCTTATCTTTCTGTTGAAAATCTGCGGCCAGACCGTTTACAGGCGGAAAATCGGGTGGCGACAACTATGACAAAGCTAAAAAATGCCATGGGTATTCCTGCTGACAGCAGCATTGTGTTGTCTGGGAAGCTTGAGCTTTCGTCTGTGACCTACCCCCAGGATATTGCTACGGCATACCGTGAAGCAATCGAGTCAAGACCTGACCTCCGCCAGATTGATTTTCAGGTTCAGGCAGAGGGTGAGAAAGTCAGTGCTGCCCGTGCGGAACGTTATCCTGTTATCAGCGCATTCGGACAGTTTGAATCGCAAACTGCTTTTAACGACAATGTAAAGACAACCGATTCCCGCTGGCCTGTTTCAGCTGCGGTTGGCCTTCAGGTTTCGCTGCCAATTTTTACAGGATATCGCACAAGTGCCCAGGTTGAGCAGGCTAAGATAGTGCAGATGCAGACTCGTACGAAAGTTGACGATTTAAAGGCAAATATCAGGGCTGAAGTTGAGATAAGAATCTTGAACTTCAGGGAATCACAGAAAAGAATTGAGGTCCAGTCTAAAACTATAAGTGTTGCCGAGAGGAGCTACAATATATCTTTACTTCGTTTCAAGGAAGGTATTGGTTCTCGGCTTGAACTGACTGATGCTGAGCTGCAGCTTAACAAAGCCAAGACCAACTATTTACAGGCAGTTTACGACTATCTTGTTGCCAGTGTGCAGCTTGACAAGGCACTTGGTCGCTCACAATCCTTACTTGTAAAAAAGGATAATTCTGGGAAGTCGCGATAATTCCTGAGGAGCCTGAACGCAATGCCTTACCTTTTTTTTCTCACGAAATAAATCAGGCTTGATGCTGTCGAAGGTGATACATATCCCTTTACAGCATTGACTGATACTCGACTGAGGATGTTAAGAATCCGCGTGAACTTAAATGACCGGCCTTGTCTTTTACAGAGAAGTGCTTCACTGTGAAAGGTATTGTAAAGCAAATCGGGAATGTATGGTGTTTGTTTGAAGACACTCAGCTTATGGGATTCAAGCAGTTTTTCAAGGGTTCCGGGTATAAAATGATAGAGATGTCGTGGTGCATCATAGGCTATCCAGTTCTCCCGATAATGCTTTGCATCGGAACTTGCAGGATTGGGTAATGCAATCACAAGTATTCCATCCGTCTCAAGTTGATTTGCCGCATGATTAATTGTGTCATGAATGGCGTGAATATGTTCAAGCGTGTGCCATAAAACAATACGGTCAAATTTATTGTTTTCGGTGCTTTCAATGGTCAGTGAAGGGAAGATATTCAGCCTGTATATTTTTCGCGCATAATTTGCAGCATCATGATCAGGTTCGACACCGGCAAGATTACTCGTTGGTATGCCCGATTTGCGGTGGAGATAGTTCAGAAGATCTCCTGTTGAACACCCGATTTCAAGGATTCTGCATTTTTGGACGGGTTTCACCAGTCCGTTCAGGACAAGGTTTGCTCTATAGTGAAGAAGCAGTGATCTTGCGGCAAGGTAACATCGATCTTTGAATAAGGAGGTGTTTTGGGTATGCAGATAGGGATCATATTTCCCGTTTTTATAGTGCGGAGCTATTTCGGAACTGTCGGGACGTGGATTGAGCATAATGAGCCCTGAAGAGCATGAACGGACAAGATTCCATTTTGCTTTTCCAGAAGTATCAAAACGATCGGGTACCTGAAGATAGGGGATGAATTCCCTGGAGTTGCTTATTGGACAGGGAGCTGTTTCCATTTCGGCGAAGAGACTCTTACCCTTGAGTCTGAGTGAGGTCAGCGAAAGCTTTTTTCAGGTTTATATAGGTAGAGCGCATATCATTGCTGAGGACTTTTGCATCCGCAAGGATAGGCATGAAATTTGTATCACCTTCCCATCGGGGTACGATATGGAAATGAATATGGGTGTCTACGCTTCCTCCGGCAACCTTGCCTAGATTTGCACCGATATTGAATCCCTGAGGTTTCAGTGTAAGTTTTAATGCCTTGATGGAGAGGTCTGTAAGCTCCATGACTTCAAGCTTCGTTTCCTGGTCGAGCTCTGAAAAGTCGGGAGTCTGCAGATAAGGGATCACCATGAGATGCCCGCAATTGTAGGGGTAGAGATTCATGATGATAAAGCATTTGTTTGCCCTGTAGAGGACAAATCGCTTCTCATCCTCTTCCGGAGGAAGATCGGCGAACACTGATTTTCCAGCCTCGCCGGCAGGCTTTTCATCCTTGAAAGACTGCATGTACACTTCACGCCAGGGTGAGTACATTCTATTCATGGAGATAATGTACCGATTGCTTGTTGTTTTGGTACCAAAGATGGGAATCGAACCCACACGAGTTATTCACTCACTGGATTTTGAGTCCAGCGCGTCTACCAGTTCCGCCACTTTGGCATCTGTCGAGGCGTGCGAGAGAAGGGAATCGAACCCTCACGCCTCACGGCACTAGTTCCTAAGACTAGCGTGTATACCAATTTCACCACTCTCGCATTACAGAACAATAATATACGCGGTTTTATTTTTAATAAAAACTATATTTAAAGATACTTTTACGGCGTATTACGCTAAAATTCTCATCTTTATCGTATTCAGCCCATGCAGTTTGATCAACACCGTTTTGCAAACTTTATTTCATGGGTGATCAGTCCGGTTGTGGTTGCACCGGCAGCTTATTATGCTATTGTGATGCAGGGTTATGGCGATGATGTGAACAGTATTTCGTATGTGCTTGTGCTGTTTTTTTCCAGTACCATTGCCCCCATACTTCTGATTACCGGCCTCAAAAAAATAGGGAAAATTTCCGACTTCAACATTTCCTTCCGCGAGCAGCGTTTTCTACCACTGCTGGTACTGGTTGCTGTCAATGCTCTTGGTTATGAGTTTATGAAGCATCTCTATCCGCCGAGATTGTTAACGGGTATTCTTCTTTTTAATGCCGTTAATATGGTCTTTATTCTTCTGATTACGCTTCAGTGGAAGATCAGTATTCATTTATTCACCTTCGCATCATCTGTAGCGTTGCTTTTTATGCAGTTCGGAGTCATTGCTTTGTGGTTGCTTGTTCTTGTGCCGCTTCTCATGTGGTCGCGAATTTTCCTGAAAGCCCATAATTTCATGCAAACGCTTGTTGGCAGCATTGTTGGTTTTGCTGTGATGTATGCCGAGTTAAAATGGTGGACAGGATTGTGAACAGGAAAAAATATGCTGTTGTTGTCACGACGTATGGTGAAGTTGAAAATCTCACTATAAGGAATTTGTGGCCGAGTTCTAGGAGGATCCTCAAGGTAGTTACTCGTCAGATTGTTAAAATACCAACAGCACTGATCTATTTTATTGCTGATTATCGTTCGACTAAGCATTATATCAATTGGAAGCTCAATCGTTATAATTCAAGCTTGCTTGCAATCAATCGGGCACAGAAAAATAGACTCGCAGGTTTTATTGCTCAGAGTGGAAGCCAGTTTCTTTCTCATGCCGATGTCAAGGTAGTGGATGCTTATTATTTTGTTCCGCCATATCTTGATGATATGCTGCAACAATTTCTGCATGATTATGACGGAGTTGTTGTGGTGCCGATGATTCCTGTTGAATCGTCATTTTCATGCGGTGTGGCCTGTCAGATGGTCATTGATGTATATGGAGACAGTGCGTTTACTAAAGTTAAGGTGTTAAGCAAGTTGTGGAAGGATGAGCGTCTCCACCAGATTTATATTGATTATCTGTTCGAGCAGCTTTCAGCGGATGTGCGCCGTCAAAAAAATGGTAAAACAGGTCTTGTTCTGGCCATTCATGGTACACTTGTAAAAGATCGTGCGGGTAACCCCCCGAAAGTTTTTACCGGTCTTGAAGAGACCATAGCCTTTTTTGAGGTCATGAAGCATAAAATCATGATCGATCCTCGAAATATATTCAGTGATGTGCGCCAGGGATGCATGAATCATTCAACCGGAGGGGAGTGGACTTCGGATACGATTGAAAAAGCACTTGCGGATTATAAAGAAGAGGGGTATGAGGGAGTTGTAATGTTTCCTTATGGTTTTTTTGCAGACAACAGTGAGACTGAATACGATGCCTTCAAAAAGCTTGATGCGTCCGGGTTTCCCGTTACACAGTATGTAAGGTGTATTAACGATTCTCCGGCATTCGCTCAGTGGCTCGCTGACAAGGTGCTCGCTGAACTGCAGGAGCTCAGTAATCTGCAGGATGCCTTTGGAAAGCTTTGAACATAAACCGTAAAATTTTTTGCACTTGAATACTGTAGTAGACAAAGAGAGAGAACAACTGGAGTTGGCACTTCGGCAAGACCCTGCAAACCCTGATAAGCTTTACGCACTGGCACTGCTTTATATTGATCAAGAGCAGAACAATGAAGCGCTTGAACTGCTTGACCGTTGTATTCTCATCAGGCGCAGAGACTCAGCAGCCCTCTATGCACGGGCGGTTACTAATTTATCGATGAGTAATTACCGAAAAGCGGGATGTGATCTTTTGAAAACCATCGTACTTGATCCCGGTTTTCTCCAGGCGTATAAGCATCTTGGTTTTGTTCAGTTTACGCTGGGGAAAGAGGAGTCGGCACTGAAAACCCTTAATAAAGCACTGAAGATTGATCCTGGATATGCAGGTATCTATTGCGTTCTCGGTGACGCTTATCTTGATCTTGGGGAAACAGACAAGGCAAAGGAGGCTTTTGAAAAAGCACTTGAACTCGAACCTGACAATGCTGAACCTCATTGCAAAATAGCCATGTACTATTTGTCGCGAGGGGATATGAAGGGCCTGAAAAGAGAGTATGAGATATTAAAAACACTTGATTCCGCATTGGCCGAGCAAATTGGAAGCCTCTTTTTTTAAAAAAACTATGAAGATTTTTTCTGATTTGGATACGAAGAAGAGGTTTATGAAAACCGGTCTTCCACTTATGGTTGGCATAGCATGGGCACCGATCATCTGGATGGTGTTTATGGCTTCTCTTGGGCCAGTGCTGTTTAAAATTACTGGCTCCTGGCTAATCACACAAGGGGGAATTGTGCTTTTAGTATTGCTCGCTACTTATTTTTTATTAAAGGTTTTTCATCGTATTGGTGATAAATTTTATAGTAAAGATGAATAAATAGTTAAAATAATTCTACCGTCGTTGAAATTTTCAAAATTTTACAAGGAACACTCGTTAATTTCAGGAAATATTGAAGCGTGTCATAAAAAGCCAGTTTTTTTCTGTGTCTCAACGGATTTTTTTTTATATTTGCGCACCTGAATAAAAGATCGTTTCAGGAACTGAAAATTTTATTTATTGTCAGACAGGGAATAACTCAAATTGGCATTACATGGATCAGACGCTGAGTAATTTTGGCAATGTTTTTGCTTTCCTTGCCCTCGGTATTGTCTTCGTTGCCGGAGGTTACCTGACAGCCCGCCTTTTGCGTCCCAGCAGACCTAACCCTGCAAAAAACTCAACTTACGAATGCGGCGAAGAAGCTGTAGGCAGTGCTTGGGTTAAGTTCAATATCAGGTTTTATGTCGTCGCCCTTATATTTATTATTTTTGATGTTGAGGTTGTTTTTCTTTATCCCTGGGCAACAGTATTCAAACATCTTGGAGTATTTGCTCTGGTAGAGGCTCTCATTTTTGCAGGTATTCTCGTGCTTGGTCTTGCTTATGCATGGGTAAAAGGGGATTTGGATTGGGTAAGGCCTACTCCGAATATTCCGAAAATGCCTGAGATGCCGTCAGAAACATCTTCATCTCAAAGGGCTTAAATACTATTCACCATATTTATTAGACGTTATGGGTTTACTTGATGCCGGGATAACAAAGCATAATGTGCTGGTAACTTCGGTGGACAATGTTTTGAACTGGGCTCGTTTATCATCGCTCTGGCCAATGGGTTTCGGTCTTGCCTGCTGTGCAATCGAAATGATGGCTACTAATGCTTCTAATTACGATCTCGAACGTTTCGGTATTTTCCCCCGATCTTCTCCTCGTCAGTCTGATCTTATGATTGTAGCTGGTACCGTTACCATGAAAATGGCTGAACGGGTTGTGCGTCTTTATGAGCAGATGCCAGAACCTCGCTATGTTCTTTCTATGGGAAGTTGCTCAAACTGTGGAGGCCCTTACTGGGAGCATGGTTACCATGTACTCAAGGGTGTTGATCGTATTATTCCGGTTGATGTATATGTGCCGGGTTGTCCTCCGAGACCTGAGTCGCTGATTGGTGGTCTCATGAAGATTCAGGAATTGATTCGTATGGAGCAGATCGGTGTGTCAAGGGCGGATGCATTGAAAAAGCTTGCAGAAAAAAGCGTTGATCCTCAGTTTGTTATTGAGCTGGAGCGTAAGGCTGCTGGCGCATAATTAAATAAACAGGCATACTTTCAGATGGAAGAAGGAAAGGTTTTATCGCAGTCCGTACAGCAGAGTGCTGCAGCATATGCGATTATACATGATAAATTCGGTGAGGCCGTTTCGGCTTTCGATGCGAACGAAACAATGCCATTTTTCGAAGTTCTCAACACATCAATCTGGACTGAGATTGCGCTCTTTATGCGCGATAATCCAAAGCTTCAGTTCAATTATATGGCATGTCTTTCAGGTGTTGATTATCAAGCTGAAGAGAAGGTTGGAATTGTGTGCAATTTCGAGTCACTTGGTATTTTTAATCATAAGCTGGCCGTGAAGGTGAAGTGTGCTCGCAATGGTGGATCGATTCCCAGTGTCGCCTGTGTATGGCATACGGCGAATTGGCATGAACGGGAGGCTTATGATATGTTTGGCATGTCTTTCACTGGTCATCCCGATTTTAAAAGAATTCTTTGTCCTGACGACTGGGAAGGTTATCCGCTCCTGAAGGACTATAAAGTGCAAGAGACCTATCACGGTATCAAGGTGCCCTACTAACAGTGTTTTAAATAGTCAAAGCAGCTCAAGTATGCAGGAATTAGATATAGCGGGAATGGGTTCAGTCAGGGTTACCCGAAAAAGTGACAACGTTGTTGTTCTTGAAAAGGACCTTATGACTGAGCAGATGGTTCTCGCCATGGGCCCTCAGCATCCTTCAACCCATGGTGTTCTCAAGCTGGAATGTCTTACCGATGGTGAGGTGATTACTGAGGCGGTGCCTTTTCTCGGGTACCTGCACCGGTGTTTTGAAAAGTGTTGCGAAAACGTTGATTATCCGGGTATTGTGCCTTATACCGATCGCCTTGATTATCTGGCTGGTATGAACAATGAATTTGCATACGCCATAGCTGTTGAGAAACTCCTTGATATTGAAATACCCCGCCGTGTTGAGTTTATCAGGGTTATGGTTGCCGAGCTGAACAGGATTGCTTCACACCTTGTGGCGATAGGTACCTACGGAATTGATCTTGGTGCTTTTACTCCCTTTCTTTTTTGTTTCCGTGATCGTGAGCATATTCTTGCGTTGCTTGAATGGGCATCAGGAGCCCGAATGCTCTATAATTATATATGGGTAGGTGGTCTTGCCTATGATATCCCTTCTGATTTCAATAAGAGAGTCAAGGAATTCGTTGATTATTTCAGGCCGAAAACCGTTGAGCTTTACAAGCTTCTCACAGAAAATGAGATTTTTGTAAAACGCACAATTGGAATAGGCATTATGCCTGCAGATGTCGCTATTAATTACGGCTGGTCAGGGCCAATGCTCCGTGGATCAGGAGTAAAGTGGGATTTGAGAAGGAATGATCCTTATTCCATTTATCCTGAGCTTGATTTTGAAGTGCCAGTTCCGGATGGTAAAGATTCTGAAGTCGGTGATTGCCTTTCACGCCATCTTGTTCGTGTGCTTGAAATGGAAGAGAGTCTGAAGATTATAGAGCAGTGTATCGATAAGATGCCTGGTACTGAAGGATTCAACCCGAGGTCTGCTGTTCCAAAGCGTGTTCGTCCAAAAGCAGGTGAGGTTTACGCTCGTGCGGAGAATCCTCGTGGTGAGCTTGGTTTTTATATTCAGAGTGATGGAAAATCGACAAAACCTCTTCGCTGTAAGGCTCGTTCGTCCTGTTTTGTCAATCTTTCAGCAATGAAAGACCTTTCAAAAGGTCAGTTGCTTCCTGATCTTGTTGCCATAATCGGCAGCATTGATATTGTTCTTGGGGAGGTTGACAGATGATTTTAACACCTTTGTCGCACATTAGCATGCCTTTACTTATGGGGAACAATCTCAATGCCTGGTCGGAAGCGCTTGTCGGGTTCAATTTATTCGGCTTACCATTAGGTCTGGTTATTCTTGCTGCTATACCACTGGTATTTATTGCACTCTACTCTCTTACTTATGGAGTTTACGGTGAACGGAAGATTTCAGCTTTCATGCAGGATCGACTTGGTCCTATGGAAGTTGGTAAATGGGGGATATTGCAGACGATTGCTGATATTCTGAAACTTCTGCAGAAAGAGGATATCGTTCCTACATCGGCAGATAAATTCCTTTTTGTAGTTGGCCCTGGTATACTGTTTGTAGGATCCTTTCTTGCTTATGCAGTGCTGCCTTTCAGTTCTGCTTTTATTGGAGCGAGTCTGAATGTCGGTCTTTTTTTTGCTATCGGTATTGTGGCTATAGAAGTTGTAGGTATTCTTGCTGCTGGGTGGGGTTCAAACAATAAATGGTCGCTCTACGGTGCAGTGAGGAGCGTTGCTCAGATTGTCAGCTATGAAATTCCTGCTGCTATTGCTCTTCTTTGCGGTGCCATGATGGCTGGAACGCTTGATATGCAGAAAATTACTCTTCTGCAATCCGGTTCTTATGGATTTGCTCACTTTTTTCTTTTTCAATCCCCGATCGCCTGGCTTCCATTCCTCATTTACTTTATTGCTTCGCTTGCAGAAGTAAATCGAGCACCATTCGATATTCCTGAAGCTGAATCCGAGCTTGTGGCAGGATATTTTACAGAATACTCGGGAATGAAGTTCGCAGTTATATTCCTTGCTGAATATGGAAGCATGTTTATGGTTTCCGCCATTATCTCCATAGTGTTTCTTGGAGGCTGGAACTCGCCGCTTCCCAATATTGGATCGTTTGCCTTGAATGACTGGACAAACGGCCCTGTCTGGGGTGTGTTCTGGATTATCATGAAAGGCTTCTTCTTTATTTTTGTACAGATGTGGCTGCGCTGGACGCTTCCCCGTTTAAGGGTAGACCAGCTGATGTACCTATGCTGGAAAGTTTTGACCCCGTTTGCCTTTGTCAGCTTTGTGCTGACGGCTATCTGGGTAATATTTGTCCCTTAAGAGAGTTCAACAGTCAATGCTGGAAAGAAATGATGTATAGATTATGAGTGAGTATTTCAGGAATATAAAAACCGGGGCTGTTACTGTTGCCACCGGCTTGGGAATCACCCTGAAGCATTTTTTCAATGCACTCAATCGCAAGGGCGATGCGGGTGTTGATGATGTCGATTATTTCCGTCAGGTGGATGGACTTGTTACGCTCCAGTACCCACGGGAGGTTATTCCTACGCCGAAAATCGGTCGCTATCGTCTCTATAACAATATTGAGGATTGTATCGGCTGTGGCCAGTGTGAAAGAGCATGTCCGGTATCGTGCATAACTATTGAGACCATCAAGGTCGCACCTGATGATTTAGTGGTCTGCGGTAAGACATCAGATGGGCAGCAGAAAAAATTCTGGATTCCTGTTTTTGATATTGATGTGGCAAAATGCATGACTTGCGGAATCTGTACGACAGTCTGTCCGACGGAATGCCTGGTGCGCAGGCCGAAAAGGAAAGAAAAGCTGCGGAGACACAGCAGGCAGCTAAAAAAGACGGAGAATAAGCGAAACTCTTAATGCGCTATAATTACTATGAGTAATCTAACATATACGGTCATTTTCTATATCTTTGCGGCGATTACCGTCTTTTCTGCCGCATTTGTCGTGTTTTCACGGAATGTTATTTATTCCGCATTTTCTCTGCTCTTTACTTTTTTTGGTGTTGCGGCTCTCTATGTTTTTTTGAGTGCTGATTTCATTGCAGTTACACAGGTTGTGGTTTATGTGGGCGGTATTCTTGTCCTGCTGCTTTTCGGTGTTATGTTTACTAAAGGAATCATGAATACCGAACTGAAAAGTGATGTTCTGCATATCGTACCAGGAACCTTTATTCTTGCAGGTATCATCGGGGCTCTCCTCTATACTTTTTATACAACACATGGATGGATGCCTTCAGCGACACAACTTCATGGCAGTATAGTTGAGCGGATTGGCTTTGAAACCATGTCACACTATGTGCTTCCTTTTGAAATGGTTTCCATTTTGCTGCTTGCAGCACTTATCGGAGCTGCATTTCTTGCACGCTTTGACAAGCCTGACAATAATAAATCATAAGTTTATCACAATATGGAACATTTGATACCTATAGGTCTCAATCATTATTTGACTATATCGGCCTTTCTTTTAGGTTTTGGGCTGTTTGCGGTCATGACAAGGAAAAATGCCATTGTCGTTCTGATGGGGGTTGAACTTATACTTAATGCAGCAAACATCAATTTCCTTGCATTTTCGAAGTATAACGGAGGAATGGGAGGGGTAATGTTCAGTCTTTTCGTCATCGTTATTGCTGCTGCTGAAGCAGCTATAGCACTAGCTATCGTGATCAATATTTTCAAAATTTTCAAGAGTGTCGATGTATCGAGTATAGATACGATGAAAGAGTAACCAGGCGTAGAGACGCATTTTTAGTTTTTAATTTTTCCGTGTAACCATTACAAAGAACATGCACAGTTTAATTCAGTTATCAATAGTCGTACTGCTGTTGCCGCTGCTCTCTTTTGTCATTCTTATCTTTTTTAATCGCAGACTTCCGCGCCGAGGCGATTTTATCGGGGTTGGAATACTTGGTACAGCATTTGCAATATCTGCCTATATTTTCTGGTCGGTTATTGTGCAGACTTATGATCCGGCGTTCAGGATCGCATGGGATTTTACCTGGATTGATTTAGGTAATGTTCCCGGAGTTGGTCCTCTGAAGATCAAGATGGGTGTCGTTATCGACAACCTTACGGCAATCATGCTGGCAATGGTTACTCTGATAAGCCTGCTTGTTCACCTCTACTCCACCGGGTATATGGCTGGAGACAAAAATTATGGAAGGTATTTTGCTTTTCTGGGAATATTCACTTTCTCCATGCTTGGCATTGTTCTTTCAGATAACCTGTTCTCTATCTATATATTCTGGGAGCTTGTCGGACTTTCATCATACCTGCTTATCGGGTTCTTTTTTGAAAAGCAGAGTGCCGCTGATGCTCAGAAGAAAGCGTTTCTTGCCAATCGTGTGGGTGATATTGGCATGTGGCTTGGTATTTTAATTCTCTATTCTCAGTTTCATACCTTCAGCTTTGAGCAGATATACGCCAACCTCGCGGCAGGGAAGTTTACTTTGTCGAATGCATGGTTGACTGCTGCAGGTATCCTTTTGTTTATGGGATGCGTTGGCAAATCAGCTCAGTTCCCATTACATATATGGTTACCGGATGCAATGGAAGGCCCGACACCGGTTTCGGCCCTTATCCACGCGGCTACCATGGTCGCAGCAGGTGTCTATTTTGTTGCCCGTATTTTTGTAGTGCTGACACCTGATGCGCTTCATGTGATTGCCTTTATTGGTGCATTCACGGCCTTCATGGCAGCTACAATCGCCATTACACAGAATGATATAAAAAGGGTTCTGGCATACTCCACCGTGTCGCAGCTGGGATACATGGTTCTCGGTCTTGGTGTTGGCGCCTACTCTGCCGCGCTTTTCCATCTTGTTACTCATGCTTTTTTTAAGGCATGCCTTTTCCTTGGTTCTGGCGCTATCATCCATGCCATGCATCATGAGCAGGACATGCGCTGGATGGGTGGTTTGCGTAAGCATATGCCATGGACCTTTGCAACCTTTACTCTTGCAACGCTCGCTTTGGCCGGGTTGCCTCTTACCAGTGGTTTTATGAGTAAAGACGCCATTCTTGCTGGAGCTATTGGATTTGCTCAGGTTGAAGGAGGCGGGGTTTACTATCTTATTCCTGTTCTGGGATTCTTTTCTGCCATGCTCACTGCTTTTTATATGGGCCGTCAGATCTGGCTGGTATTTTTTGGTGAAAGTCGTACGCATTTGAAACCTGTTGATAATCACCATAGCGATCATCATGCTCATGGTGCTGCTGACGAGCAACACGGTGTTCATGAGGTTCATGAAGTGTCATGGAATATGAGAGCTCCTCTTGTTATTCTTGCAGTTCTCTCCGTCTTTATTGTCTATTCCCCAAATCCACTCGATGGGGCTGAAGGGTGGTTCATGAAGATGATCAAAACACCGGCTACTGTTGTTGGCCCTGCTAACCACAATAGTAGCGGTGCACTCATCCAAGCATCATCTGCCCCACTTATGGCAGAGGCTCAGCCTGCAGCAGGAGCTCATAGCGCTACAGATTCACCAGCTGAATCTGCTGGTGAGCATGCTTCTGTGAAGGGCGGTGAGCATACATTCGCCGATCCACGTCAGGCTGAAATTGCTCATGCTTCACATGGCGCACACTTTACTGCGATCTATATATCAAGCATTATGGTAGTGCTTGGTATCAGCATGGCTTTTGTGGTCTATGTCTTTAAAATCATCGATCCTGAAAAGACTGCACAGGCCATCAGACCACTTTATCTCTTTTCACTCAACAAGTGGTACTGGGATGAAATTTACCAGGCAACTTTTATAAAGGGCTCCATTGTCATTTCGAAAATACTTTCGTGGTTTGACACTAATGTTGTTGACGGTATTGTTAACGGTGTCGCACTTGTTGTAAAGAAATTCGCTTTTGCCAATAACAGTTTCGATAAATATGTGGTTGATGGCTTGGTAAACTTTACAGCATTCTCTGTCAATACGACAGGTGCTGTTTTGAGGAAGCTGCAGACTGGCAAGGTTCAGACATATGTTGTTATGCTGCTTCTTGCTGTCTTCGGTTATTTTGTTTTTTATTTTACACGACTGATCTATTAAGAGGGATTTACTTTTAATCTGAAAACTTACAGATACGGAACATGCTGAGTTTAATTGTTTTTCTGCCTATTATTGCCGGTCTGGTTATTCTTGCCGTGCCTTCATCGCAAAAGCAGATAATCAGAATTGTTTCATTGCTTGCGGCTCTTGCCCAGGGAGTGCTGGCAGTTCTGATCTGGCGAGGTTATGACCCCTCACTGCCCGGAATAACTGCAGGACCAGGAGGGAGTCCTCTTGGATCGTTTCAGTTTGTTGAGAAGATTCCCTGGATCAGTCTCCAACTCGGCGGGTTCGGTTCACTGAACATTGAGTATTTCCTTGGTGTTGACGGAATTTCGGTCACCATGGTGATTCTGACCGCTCTTGTATCAGCAATAGGCGTTCTTTCAAGCTGGACAATACAGAAACAGGTTAAAGGATATTTTATCCTTTATAACCTGCTTGCTACGGCTATGATGGGTTGTTTTGTAGCGCTTGATTTTTTCCTTTTCTATGTATTCTGGGAGCTTATGTTGCTTCCTATGTACTTCCTCATTGGTATCTGGGGAGGTCCGAACCGCGAATATGCAGCAATCAAGTTTTTCCTTTACACCTTGTTTGGTTCTGTGTTCATGCTGCTTGTTATGATCGGCCTTTACTTCAGTGTTATCGATCCTGTTACTGGCAATCATACCTTCAGTCTCGTTGCCATGGCAAACCAGGCAAACTATATCAAGGGCGCTATTCTTGGTCCTGATAACGTGATGTGGCGTTACGTTGCCTTTAGTGTTCTGTTTGTAGGATTTGCCATCAAAGTACCAATGTTCCCGTTCCATACATGGCTTCCTGATGCTCACGTTGAAGCACCGACTCCTATTTCGGTTATTCTTGCCGGCGTACTTCTGAAGCTTGGTACCTATGGCATGATGCGTATCAACTTCCCGCTTTTCCCTGAAGTTTTCCATGCCTCGTTGTACGTGATCGGCATTTTTGGTGCTATCAATATTATCTATGGAGCTTTCTGTGCATTAGCGCAGCAGGATCTTAAAAAGATGGTTGCCTACTCTTCGATCAGTCACATGGGTTATGTACTGCTTGGTCTTGCTGCAGGAAACAGTGAGGGAATGGTTGGAGCTCTCTACCAGATGTTCAACCATGGTACAATTACAGCTATGCTTTTCCTTCTTGTAGGTGTGATCTATGATCGTGCTCATACGCGTCAGATTGACAAGTTCGGTGGTCTTGCTTCATACATGCCGGTCTATGCAGCTTTTGTGACTGTAGCTTGGTTTGCTTCGCTTGGACTGCCTGGCCTGAGTGGGTTTATTTCTGAAGCACTTGTCTTTGTTGGTGCATTCAGTTCGGTGACAACGCGATATATCGCTATGGTTTCGGTACTCGGCATTGTTTTTGGTGCAGCATATCTACTCTGGTCGCTTCAGAGGATGTTCCTTGGACAGAGAAAACCTGATGCAGCTTATGACCTTGTTGTTGGTGATGACGGCCATGAACATATTCATTTCCATGACTGGAAAGGAAAAATTGACCTTGATGGTCGCGAGCTCGTGATGCTTGTACCGCTTGTTGTGATCACTATTTTCCTCGGCATCTATCCTATGCCTGTGCTGGGTATGCTGACAACAAGTATTAATAAGCTTGTTCAAGTGCTTTCGCCCCTTGCGATGAGGTAGATGTAATTTATTTGGTTTGTGAATGAGGTAAAAGAATAAACGAAGAGAATTATGTTCGAGCTGCCATCAGGTGCTGAAATTCAAAGTATCATTGCAAGTCTAAGCGCAAGCGTTGGATTTTTTATACCTGAAATTTATCTGTCCGTGCTTTTTATGCTCCTGATTGTTGTTGATCTGGTTGCAAAAGGCAGGAAAAACAATCTGCTCGCGGTAACAACCCTTCTTGGGCTCGCGGGCAGCATTTTCTTTATTTACCAGCAGCACTTTCTGCCGGCAAAAGAGCTCTTTTTCGGAATGTATGTTCTGGATGAGTTCGGAATTTTCTTTAAGTACTTTTTCGTTCTTGCCGGTATGCTTGCAGTTATCATTACGATGGCTGATGAGCAGTTTGAGAGTGAGGTGAAAAGTATGGGGGAGTATTATGCCCTTATTATCGCAATGGTGATAGGCATGATCATGATGGCATCGTCAGCTGATTTGATGATGATTTTTCTTTCAATGGAACTGGTTAGTTTTTCAGCTTTCATTCTTACAGGTTATTTCAAACGCGACCCTCGTTCGTCTGAAGCTGCCTTGAAATATCTGGTTTACGGCGCTGTATCGTCGGGTCTGATGGTTTACGGGTTTTCACTCATTTACGGTCTTACCGGCCAGACTAATCTCATCAATATCAGTTCTGAGCTGTCACAGCACGGATACGACCCGCTGTTGATGATTCTTGCCACGCTTCTTATCCTCGCAGGTTTTGGTTACAAAATTGGTGCGGTACCATTTCACTTTTGGGCTCCTGATGTGTATGAAGGTGCACCTACCCCTATTACAGCATATCTCTCTGTTGCGTCAAAAGCAGCCGGGTTCGCACTCCTCATGCGCTTTTTCTACATTGCAGTCCCGCATGGTGGACCTTCATACGAGGATATTCTTGGAATAAACTGGGTATCGCTGCTTATTCTTCTTTCTATATCATCCATGATTTACGGCAACGTTGTTGCGTTGTGGCAGAAAAATGTCAAGCGGCTTCTTGCTTATTCCTCGATTGCTCATGCAGGGTACCTGCTTCTTGGCATAATCGTTATGGATGCGTTCGGCACTCAGTCAACTCTCTTTTATCTGCTTTCTTATTTCCTTATGAATTTCGGTGCTTTCTATGTCGTTATTCTTATTGCGAACAAAACTGGCAGTGAAAATCTTGAAGATTACCGTGGGCTTGGTAAAAAAATGCCACTTGCAGGGGCAGCATTGACTGTGTTTCTTATTTCTCTTGTCGGTCTTCCTCCGACCATTGGATTTATCGGCAAACTGATGATTTTTTCTGCCTTGCTTGCAAAGGGTTCTCTTTATATCTGGTTGTCGCTTATCGGTATCATGACCAGCGTTATCTCGCTCTATTATTATATGCTGATTCCGCTTAACATGTATCTTCGTGAATCGCCTCAGTCAGAAGAAAAAAATATGAATCCAGGCATGGTTGCTCAGATTATCATGGCAGTACTGATGTTTCTGACTCTTTATTTCGGGCTCTTTTTCCAGCCGCTTTCGGATTTTGCAAAATATTCATCAGCAATGTTTGGCTTGAGACTTTACTAAGAGATTGCTGATACCTTAAAAAAACCATCAAAGAAAAGAATTGCATGGTTTTTTTAAGGTATTTTGACTAACAATCGTTAATATCGTAAGTTCATGCTTTTACAATCATTTTTCAATGATTGTTATTCCATCATTTTCTTTTTCCTTACATATTCTAGATATCTTTCCTGATAATCTGATTTTTTCAAAACGGAGGTAAAATGCAAAGCAATCAGACCTTTGCCGATGTATTCAAGGCCGGTGGAGTAAGCCGCAGAGATTTTTTGAAGTTCTGCACTCTTACCTCTGTTTATCTTGGCCTTTCTCCCTCGATGGTGCCAAGCATTGTTCATGCCATGGAAAAAAAACCGAGAACACCGGTTATATGGCTTCATGGTCAAGAGTGTACCTGTTGTTCTGAATCGTTTATACGTTCTTCACACCCCACCATTGAGGATATTATTTTTAACCTTATTTCCCTTGATTACGATGACGTTTTGAGTGCAGCCGCAGGCAATCAGCTTGAGGATGTCCGTCGTAAGACCATGAAAGACTACAAGGGTAAATACATCTTGGCGGTTGAAGGAAACGCGTCCACAAAAGACGATGGCGTTTATTGTATGGTAGGTGGAGATTCGTTTCTCAACACCTTGAAAGAAACAGCGGCAGATGCTGCTGCAATTATTGCCTGGGGCGCTTGTGCTTCTTACGGATGTGTGCAGAATGCCCATCCTAATCCCTCCGGTGCTGCACCAGTATCCGATATTATCAAGGATAAACCGATTATCAAGGTTCCTGGTTGTCCGCCCATATCTGAGGTAATGACTGGTGTTGTTACCCATTTTCATACGTTTGGTACCCTGCCTGAACTTGATCGTATGGGTCGTCCCAAAGCATTCTACAACACAAGGATTCACGACAAATGCTACCGCCGTGCATTTTTTGATGCAGGTCAGTTTGTCAGAAGCTTTGATGATGAAGCTACAAGAAAAGGGTGGTGTCTCTACAAAATGGGATGCAAAGGTCCGACCACGTATAACTCATGTTCAAAGATACAGTGGAACGGTGGTACAAGCTTCCCGATCGGTTCAGGCCATCCTTGCATTGGCTGTTCCGAGCCGAATTTCTGGGACAGAGGTCCTTTTTACAGCAGGCTTGCCGAAGTTCCATTCCTCGGCAGCGACAGTAATGCCGATAAGATTGGTGTAGTTGCCGTTGGTGCCGCTGCTGCTGGTGCTGCTGCGCATGCTGCAGTTACGGCAGTGAAAAAGGCAAAAGCAGGCAATGAAGATAACGACAAAGCATAATCCAGGAGTAGCTCATGGCCAAAAAAATAGTTGTTGATCCAATACCTCGTATTGAGGGGCATCTTAGAATAGAAGCAAAGTTGAATGACGGTAATGTAATTGAAGATGCCTACAGCAGTGGTACGATGTGGCGTGGTATTGAGGTGATTCTCAAGGGTCGTGACCCGAGAGATGCATGGGCATTTGCTGAACGAATCTGTGGTGTCTGTACCACGGTGCATGCTCTTGCTTCAGTCCGCTGTGTTGAGGATGCTCTTGGCATCGAAGTACCTGCCAATGCCCGTATTATCAGAAACCTGATGAATGCTACTCAGGTTACTCAGGATCACCTTGTGCATTTTTATCATCTTCATGCACTTGACTGGGTTGATGTTGTAAGTGCACTGAAAGCTGATCCAAAGCAGGCTTCGGTTATAGCGCAGAGCATTTCCTCATGGCCAAAATCATCGGTTGGTTACTTTAAGGATCTTCAGCAACGCCTTGTCGGGTTTGTTGAAAGCGGCCAGCTTGGTATTTTCTCAAACGGATACTGGGGCCATGCAGCCTACAAGCTTCCGCCGGAAGTGAACCTGATTGCGGTTGCACACTATCTTGAAGCACTTGATTTCCAGAAGGAGATCGTAAAGATTCATACGATTTTCGGTGGTAAAAACCCTCATCCAAATTATTTGGTGGGTGGTATGGCTTGTGCTATTGATCCGAATAAAGATACAGCTATCAATATTGAGCGCCTGTCGATGATTAAAAAAATCATTGACGATACCAATACCTTTATCGACCAAGTCTACATTCCTGATCTTCTGGCGATCGCAGGATACTATAAGGGGTGGCTCTACGGTGGCGGGCTTGGCAACTACTTGAGCTATGGAGATTTCCCTGAAACAAATCTTGCTGATTTCAAGACATTGCTCTGGCCACGAGGCGCGATTCTTAACAAGGATCTCACTACTGTTATTGATGTTGATCCCAGGGATGCATCACAGGTGACTGAAGAGGTGAGCCACAGCTGGTACACCTATTCAAAAGGTGATGCCAAGGGTCTTCACCCATGGCAGGGAGAGACAACCCCGAAATATACCGGCCCAAAACCGCCATTCCAGCACCTTGATACTGACAAAAAATACAGCTGGCTCAAGACTCCGCGCTGGAAAAACCACCCTATGGAGGTTGGCCCACTGGCTCGCGTGCTGATTGCTTATGCCAAGGGTGATCCGATGATTAAGGATACAGTTGGCCTTGTACTCTCAAAGCTAGAGGTTGGTCCTGAGGCTCTCTTTTCGACGCTTGGGCGTACTGCTGCAAGAGGTATTGAGTGCAAACAGACAGCCGGGTTTATGCGTCATTATTACGACCAGCTTGTTGCCAATATCAAAACGGGAGATTATCGTACTTTCAACAGCGATCGCTGGGATCCGTCAACCTGGCCTGCAGAGTGCAAAGGTTTTGGCTATACGGAAGCTCCACGCGGTTCACTGGGTCACTGGATTCACATCAAGGACCAGAAGATCCAGGAGTACCAGATTGTTGTGCCTTCCACTTGGAACGCCTCTCCTCGGGATGCAAATGGCAATTCAGGAGCTTATGAGGCTGCACTGAAAGGTACACCGATGATCAATCCTGAACAGCCACTTGAGATTCTCAGGACGGTGCATTCATTCGATCCTTGCCTTGCCTGTGCGTCACATCTCTTCGATATGAACGGTAACGAGATCACATCGGTTAAAATCGTTTAAAAGGAGTCTGTCATGGGGAGAATAATAGAAGAAATCTATGTCTGGAGGCTGCCTGTCAGGCTTTATCACTGGATTAACGCTCTGACTACAGCAGCTCTTTTTATAACCGGTATGTACATTGCTGCTCCCTTGTTCAACCCACCACTTGGTGAAGCTGTTTTGTACAAGGGTTTTTCGTGGTGGAGGTATCTACACTTTGCTGCAGGTTTTATTTTTATTGCCAACTTCCTTTTCCGTTTGTACTGGGCGTTGTTCGGTGAAGATAAGTATGCTCGATTCGGCGGTTTCAGACCATGGTCACCGACGTGGTGGGGTACACCATTCCGTGAACAGGTGGAGTCGTATCTTTTTTTGCGTTCCGACGAGCCGAACTATGTAGGGCATAATCCTGTTGCTGCTCTGGCCCATTTTGTGTTCATTTTCTGCGGGTCGAGTTTTATGATTTTTTCCGGGTTAGCCATGTATGGTGAAAACAATCCAGGCGGGTTCAATTCAGTTTGGTTCGGATGGATGATACCGCTTTTCGGCGGCAGCTACACCTTGCATTTTGCCCATCATCTTTTTGCATGGATTTTCCCGATTTATTTGATTATGCATCTTTATGCGGTATTCCGTCACGATGTGGTAGATCGCACAAGTGTTACTTCATCGATCATTACAGGTTACAAGCATAAGGTCGAGGAAGAGCCAAGCTGACAGGATGGCTTACCCGGCTTACTGTTTCGTTCATTGAAAAGAAGGCCCATTGCAGGGGAGAACAGCTCCGGCAATGGGCTTTTTTATTTTGTATCAATTAATCATTTTTGCTGTGAAGTATAATCGTATCAATATTATAGGGCTGGGCAATGTTCTCTACGGTGATGAAGGATTTGGGGTAGCTGCCCTTAACAGTATGCAGGAATCTGCAACTTTTCCCGATTCTGTACATTTTATTGATGGTGGAACCCAAGGAATTTATCTGCTTGATTATATCGAGTCGTGCGACGCTGTGATTGTTTTTGACGCATTGATTCCTCTTGACTATGACCGCCAGGTTTATGTATATCGCAACGAAGAGTTACCAGCTTTTATACATCGAAAAATGTCGTCCCATCAGATGGGCTTCAGTGAGATGCTCGGCATAGCCAAATTGCATGGTAAAATGCCCAAGGAGATTGTACTTATAGGAGTTCCTCCTAAAGATCTTGAGCTCAATATTGGATTAAGTCCGGAAATCTCTCTGTTGCTTCCCCTAGCAGTAGAAGAGGGAACGGCCATAGTAAACCGTTGGTTGCAGGAAGGGGTTGAGATTCATGACTGAAGGGGTGAATCTTGATTGCTTCAGGATCAGATCTCTTCCTTCAGTCGGAATGAAAATAGGTTTTGTTATGGCTTAATCAGGCGCAGGAATTCGTTTCGTGTGGACTGCGAGCTGATGAATTGTCCGGACATGGCCGAGGTTGTGGTTATTGAATTAAGCTTTTCAACACCTCGCATTACCATGCACATGTGGCGAGCTTCAATAACTACACCAACACCTTTAGGGTTCAGCACATTCTGGATAGCATCACGGATTTGCTGAGTGAGTCGTTCCTGAACCTGGAGACGGCGGGCAAAAACCTCAACCACCCGTGCAAGTTTTGAAAGCCCTACGATTTTTCCATCAGGAATGTAGGCGACATGAACTTTACCAAAAAAGGGAAGCATATGATGCTCGCACATGGAAAAAATGTCGATATCTTTTACCAGTACCATTTCATCATACGTTTCGGTAAAGATTGCATTTTTCAAGAGCTCTTCAGGATCCTGCCGATAACCTTTTGTAAGGAAGCGAAGTGACTTAGCTACTCGTT
>JAPLFE010000064.1 GCA_026390855.1 Chlorobiales bacterium
TTCCAGACAATCACCATGGCAATGCACCGGGCAAGGCCAATCATAATGAGGCCTGCCATGTAGTGAGGCATATCGGAGAGCAGAAGCACAGCAAGGACGAACATGAGGATCGGCCCGATCACCCAGTTCTGCACAAGCGACAAGGCAAGCACTTTTGTGTTGCGAAATACATCGCCCAGTTCCTCATACTTTACCTTTGCCAGTGGAGGATACATCATGACGATGAGACCAACAGCTATAAGAATGTTGGTTGTGCCTGACTGAAAGATATTCCAGAACCCAGCGATACCGGGAAAAAGATAACCTGAAAGCACACCAGCCGCCATTGCCAGAAAAATCCAGAGGGTCAGGTAACGATCAAGAAATGACAACTGTTTTGTAGGTAAGCTCATAAAGGTTACTTGCCGGTTAGATTTTCGTTATAAAACTGTCTGAAGCGCTGGTTGATTTCGTTCCGTATACGACGGAATTCTGCGAGAATTTCTTCCTGTGTCCCTTTGGCTTCGGCTGGGTCATCAAAACCGATATGCAACTGATGCTCTACCTGACCGGTAAAGAGAGGGCAGGACTCTTTTGCTCCATCGCACACGGTTATGACATAGTCGAACGGGCGCTGGAGATATTCATCAACGCTTTTTGGTTTGTGAGCGCTGATATCGATCCACTCTTCAAGCATTACCTTCGCAGCCATCGGATGAACTGAGAGTGCCGGTTTGGTGCCGGCTGAAAACACTTCGAGGGAACTGTCGAACGAGCGGAGAAACCCCTCGGCCATCTGGCTGCGACATGAGTTTCCGGTACAGAGGATCAGAACTGATTTCTTCATAGTTAAGGTTGCAATGGATTGAGATGTATTTTTAAAATCGGGAATGGTTTTTTATTTCGTTTCTGATGAAGAATCCCTGCACTCCGGACAAATTAACTGAGTACTGAAATCCCCGCATTGCCTAGGATTTCCGCTACAGCATTCCTCCGTGAGATAAGCAATCAACTCCATCATTAATGGCAAGTTTGCGCGGAAACGCTGAAAACGACCTTCCTGCTCCACGGTAAGGAGTCCTGTATGGGTAAGTGTTTTCAAGTGGAACGAAAGATTTGTAGGCGGCACGTCAAGGGCTGCACCAATCTCTCCCGCTACCATGCCTTCAGGGCCTTTTTTGACCAGTAATCGATACACATCCAACCTTACGCCGGATGAGAGCGATTCAAAAATTGCTGTTGCTGTTATTTTTTCCATATTCAATTATACAATAATATTTGAACTATTGAAATATTATTCTTAAAAAACGCTCATATCTACTTCACTTCTTATAAGGAAAAGTGGGATTTGTAGGGAAAGGGCTGGAATTGAAAAGAGGAGTGGAATCAAGGTGCCGCACCCAATAGAGCAAGAAATGCGAATACTCCATTAGGTGCGGTTCGGTTTACCTTACACATCTTACTCGGGATTCGTACAGCTTTAAAGCACGAATCCATCGAGGGTTTTTAATTCAAACGGCCAGACTCAGCCTGACGTTTGAGATCATCATTTGCATAGATCACAACTTCAACGCGGCGGTTCTGCTTGCGACCCCATTCTGTATTGTTTGTCTCAACCGGGCGGGTTTCGCCGTAACCAACCGGGGAGAGCCTGCGACGTGATACACCGTATGTTTTAAGGAGATTCGCTACAGCATCCGCCCTTTTTTCGGAGAGTATCTGGTTTGACTCTCTGTTACCGGTATTATCGGTATGCCCCTCGATGACCATACTTGTGTCGTGATAGCGGTTGAGAATATTAGCAAGTTTTTCAATCTCATACCTGCTTGTCGAGGTTAAGGTTGAAGAGCCTGTTGAAAAAAGAATACCGGAATCAAAGATAACCCTGATCCCTTCGCCTTCACGTACAACTCTTGCTCCTTTAATATCATGACCGATTTCAGCAGCCTGCTTGTCCATATAATCACCAATAAGCGCTCCCCCTGCCCCGCCTATAACAGCACCAATAAGTGCACCCTGAACGAAATTGCCGTGTTGGCTGCCTATAATTCCTCCGATAATGCCACCACCGGCGGCACCAATACCTGCACCCCGTCCAGCATTGGAAGATGACTCGCATCCCCAGGTCAACGAAGTCATAGCAAGAATGAGAAGGAATACCAGCGGTTTGGTAAGTTTTTGCAAGTGTATCATAGCGTTAACATTTTATGGGTTAAGGAGATTAAAAAAAATCAGCACCATGCGTGTGAATGAAACAACTTACTCTTATGGTCAAGCAATCCATTTATAAAAAGTTAACAAAAAAAAATCTCATTAAGTTACAGTATAAGCGTGTATAAATTTACGTTTTTTGAAACCAGATGCATGCAAAACAAACTCTCTGTACAGCTCTGCTGGGTTAACTGTCGGGGTTCAGGCACCACCCCAACCTACAGGGGTGGGGCTTTTATCCCACTCGGCGCTGAGTGTTTCTGCCTGATCAAGGACGAGGGTTATTGCTTCGTCCTGGTTTGTTGGTGGATATTTGTATTTGCGCAGGATTCGTTTTACAAGCAATCGCAATCTTGCGCGGACGTTTTCGCGGATGGACCAATCTACTGTGATGCTCTTGCGTAAGCTTTCGGCCAGTTCGTGGGCTATTTTTTTCAGTATTTCGTTACCCATCTCCCTGGTAGCTTCTTCGTTATTGGCTAAAGCGTCGTAAAATGCCAGCTCGTCCGGGTTGAGTCCAAGGTCGTTACCTCTTTCGAGAGCTTCCTGGAATTTCTTTGCCATGGCGATCAACTCTTCAATAACCTGAGCAGTTTCGATAGCCCGGTTCTGGTAGCGTTGGACAACGTTTGAGAGGAGTTCTGAGAATTTCTTTTGCTGTACCACATTTGTAGCAAAGCGGGTTCTGATTTCACCTCCAAGCAGGCGATCAAGAAGTTCAACGGCCAGATTCCGTTCCGGCATGTTTCTTATTTCATTGAGGAAGGTATCGTCAAGTATACCGATGTTTGGTTTGTCAAGCCCTACTGCTTCGAAGATATCTACCACTTCATCAGAGACCAGGGCCGAGCCGATGATTTGGCGGATAGCAAGTTCGCGCTCTTCATTGGTGCGTTTTTTACCGCTTCTCTCTTTTTTTGTCAACAGTACCTTTACTGCCTGAAAAAAAGCCACCTCTTCACGCACGGCTTTTGCTTCATCAAGGGTACAACAGAGGCTGAATGCTTTGGACATGGCGAGTGCGGTATCGCAAAACCTTTTTTTGCCATCTTTTACCCCAAGAACGTGATTTGCTGCTTTAGCGAGAATACCGTGACCGCCGGTGAGGAACCCGCTGTAATCGAAACCGAAGAGCATTCCACGAAGTATATCGAGCTTCTCTTCCAGTACGGCGTATACTTCGCAGGCATCAATGGTGGGCCTGCCACGACCTTTGCTTGCCGTGTAATCCTTAAGTGCCTGCCTGAGGTCGTTGGCAATGCCGATATAGTCAACCACCAGGCCGCCTTGCTTGTCGCGGAAAACGCGGTTCACCCTGGCAATAGCCTGCATCAGGTTATGCCCTTTCATAGGCTTGTCAATATACATGGTATGCACGCATGGCGCATCAAAGCCTGTGAGCCACATATCCCTGACAATGACGAGCTGCATCGGATCATCAGGGTCTTTGAAACGTTTCTCGAGGCGCTTTTTGACCTGGGCAGAATAAATATGCGGACGCAAGAGAGGTTTGTCGCTGGCAGAGCCTGTCATCACCACTTTTATCACTCCTTTTTCGGGGTCGTCATCGTTCCACTCCGGGCGCAACTCAATAATGGCGTTATAAAGGTGGACACAGATTTCGCGGCTCATGGCGACAATCATGGCTTTGCCGTTTTGAGCTTTATTGCGTTCTTCAAAGTGTGCCACCAAGTCGGCAGCTACCTGTTTGATGCGTGGTTCTGCTCCGACAATCTTTTCGAGTGCTGCCCATTTGCTTTTGAGCCGGGCTTGCATATAGTCCTCTTCGTCTTCTGCAAGCTGGTCCACCTCATTATCGATATCCGGCAGCACAACATTATTCAATCCTAACTTAGCCAGCCGGGATTCAAAATAGATGGCTACCGTGGCCCCGTCATCCCGGGACTGCTGCATATCATAAATACTGATATAGTCGCCAAAAACGGCACGTGTATCGCGGTCTTCGGTTGATACCGGCGTGCCGGTAAATGCCACAAAGGTTGCATTAGGCAGTGCATCACGGAGATGCTGAGCATACCCTACCTGATAGCCCCTCTCATCGCCTTTGAATTTGGCTTCAAAACCATACTGGGTGCGGTGAGCCTCATCGGCAATCACCACAATATTATGTCGATCGGAAAGTACCGGGTAGTTATCCTCATCCTCCCCTGGCATGAATTTCTGGATGGTGGCGAACACAATACCGCCTGATGGCCGGTTGGAGAGTTTTGCTCGTAAATCCTGCCTTGTTTCGCCTTGTACCGGCTGCTCGCGCAGAAGATCCTGAGAGAGTGAGAAGACTCCGAAGAGTTGCCCGTCCAAATCGTTACGATCGGTAATAACCACGATGGTTGGGTTTTCCATGGCGACTTCGCGCATGACGCGGGCGGCAAAACACACCATTGTGATGCTTTTGCCTGAACCCTGGGTATGCCAGACAACGCCACCTTTGCGGTTACCATGTTTGCCTGAAGCTTCTATAACGCGATCAATAGCGGAACGCACTGCATGGAACTGATGATACCCTGCAATTTTTTTAATAAGGGTGCCGTCATCCTCAAACAGTACAAAGTAACGGAGAAAATCGAGCAGGCAGGTTGGTGAGAGGATACCCCGGATTAAGGTTTCGAGTTCATTGAACTGGCCGAGCGGGTCGAGTGTTACACCGTCAATAGTTCGCCAAGCCATAAAGCGCTCGACATTTGCTGAAAGTGAACCCATGAGAGCTTCAGTTCCATCCGAAATGACCAGAATTTCGTTGTATTGAAAAACATCAGGGATCTGTTCTTTATAGGTCTCTATCTGGTCGTAAGCTTTCCAGATGTCGGCCTTTTCGTCAGCCGGATTCTTCAACTCCAGCAACACAATCGGCAAGCCGTTAACAAAGAGCACAATGTCAGGGCGGCGCGTCTGTTTCGGCCCCTTAATGGAGTACTGATTTACCGCAAGCCACTCATTTGCATTCCCATCCCCATTCTCAAAGTCGATCAATCGAACAAAGTCGCCACGAGTTTCGCCGTCCTTTTGATACTCGACCGGCACACCATTAACCAGCAGCTGATGAAACCGCCTATTGGCAGCAAGCAGCACCGGCGTATCAAGATTCAGCACCTGATGCAAAGCATCCTCACGGGCACCGAGAGGCACCAACGGGTTAAGGCGGTTAATCGCTTCACGCAAGCGACCAACCAGCACAACCTCCGTATATCTGCTCCGCTCCGGCGAAGGTCCGTCAGGCGCAATATCAAGCCCATAGCGATGGATGTACCCCACGTCACCAAGCCAGCCCAAAGCCTCCCGTTCGAGTTGATCTTCAGTCATAGTAAAATATAATAACCTTATCGACGTTGGGGCGAGTCCTGAACCCCAACGATTTCAACAATTATTCCCGACGTTTTCCCCACAAGCTATGAACTAACTGCCTCCATGAGTGTCTCAGCTTCAGGCAGACGCAATTGGCCAGAGATCAGGCGGGGTAGCAGGGTGTCACGCAAGGTTTCAAGGGTTTTGGCTTGTTTTAAGTTTAATATAAAGCGGTCTCGCAAATGTAGCGATGCATCGTCAAATGCATCAAGGACTGATTTTGGAGGAATGATCAACGAAAGAGCAGCCAGATTTCCTCGACTCAATTCAGTCTGACCTGTTGTACCTTCACCTAAACTTTCTATTTCTGCCTGACGTCTCATCATGGACAAGCCAAGATAATTCCAAGTAAGGCTGTCTCCTGTACGAACAACAGTAACGTGTGAATCCACAATGGTTACTTCATCCAACGAAAGTACTTGAGCTACACGACCAAGTGTGCCAACACCAGTGGAATTTACCAATACGTCGCCGATGATAAGTTTTCTGGAATCAATCTTTCTTTGTGTTGGATCATGTCTTTTTGCTTTGGATACGTCAAGAATATAGTCGCGGATGCACTTTTGATTAATTACAAGGACTCCACCTTGCTCTATATACTTCGGGGAAATACCTCGATTAATAGTAGTGTTTTCTCCCAGTGTACCAACTCGCCACCCTTTCGGTATCAACCCCAGTTCCGAATCTTCAAAGCTGTCAGGGAAAAGCGCAGCGGTATCAGCATCCATGCCTTCCGGTTCACGGCCTTCCTGTTTGGCGCGCACGGGGTCGAAGTCCACAAACCACGATTTGAACAGCGCCTGAGCTATGCCTTTGAGGGTGGAGTTTGTTTCGCGGAAGAGAGCTATCCGCTTGTCAAGGACTCCAAGTAATTGGGCGATAGCCCTTTGTTCGGATAGGGGAGGTAAATTGAGTTCAATAATCTTAAATGTTTCGCGTGTTATTGTGTCAAAGACACCTCCATGCGCTACCTGTTTCAGCTCCGTAACTGCTTCCCCTAAAGCGTAATAAAGAAAATCTACGTCTGATATTCCTTGCTTCCCTCTAATGCCGTAACAAGATTGATTGAAAGCCATTGGTTTTGTAAGTTGAGCTAATGCCCCTACAGTCCCCCTTGCAGATATAATTAAATCACCTTTTTCGAGAACAATAGTTGAACTTTCAGAAACGCCTCGTTCTGTGATTGTTTTATCAGCCTTGTTAACCCACCGGTATCCAGTATTAAAAGCAGCAACTGATAGCCATGGTATATTACCGCCCCAATATTCGGGGACACTGGTTTTCGGGGTACCACCACTTATCAGATCAATTATATCATACACTTTATGACGATTCCACTCAGAACTCATACCTCAGCCCCCCATTCTGCCTTTCCTGTAGTCTTTTTTTCAGTCTTTCCTGTAGTCCCTTGATACTTGTAAGGAGCTTTCCTTTAGGGTTTCTTTGGTGTTTCTTTGGGGTTCGTTTGGTGCTGTCCGAGTTCTTATAGACACTCTTATAGACAGTCTTATCGACAGTTTCACTTTCATGCAGCGGAGCGGTAAGTTCAAAACTCATACCCAAGCCCTCCCAGCTTCTGCCGAATCAGCGCGTCCAACTCAACACCCTTAGCCATCTGCTCTCCAAGCGTCTCAGTCAGCTTCAGCATCTTTTCAGCAAAGGCTTCATCGTCATCCTCAACAGCTTCAGCTCCGACATAGCGACCCGGTGTCAGAACGTGCCCATGTTCAGCAATTTCCGCAAGCGTCACACTGCGGCAGAAACCGGCCACATCGGCATACTCCACTTCACCTTCGGCACGCCATGCATGTACGGTATCAGCGATTCTCTGGATATCGGCATCGGTAAACTCAATCTGCACACGGCTGATCATGGTGCCGAGCCTGCGAGCATCGATAAAGAGCACTTCGCCCTTGCGTTTTGTCTTTTGCTTGACCAGAAACCAGAGGCAGGCGGGAATCTGCGTGTTAAAAAAGAGTTGACCCGGCATGGCAACCATGATTTCAACCTTGTCGGCTTCAACCATAGCCCGCCGTACGTCGCCCTCCGAGTTCTGGCTGGACGACATGGAGCCGTTGGCGAGCACAATACCTGCCCGGCCTGTTGGCTTTAAGTGATACAGCATATGTTGCAGCCATGCGTAGTTTGCGTTGCCTTGAGGCGGGGTACCGTAGACCCAGCGAGGGTCGCCTTCGAGACTGGCGTGCCACCAGTCGGAGATGTTGAATGGAGGATTGGCCAGAACAAAGTCAGCCCGAAGGTCGGGGTGCTGGTTACGGGTAAAGGTGTCGGCAGGTTCTTTTCCAAGATTGAAGTCAATGCCTCGAATGGCAAGGTTCATTGCCGCAAGCCGCCATGTAGTAGGGTTTGACTCCTGACCGTAAATTGAGACATCGTCGATTTTACCGCCGTGGGCTTCAATAAATTTTTCGGACTGGACAAACATACCCCCCGATCCACAGCAAGGATCATAAACCTGCCCTTGATGCGGGTCGAGGATAGCTACAAGAGTTTTAACAATACTGGCTGGAGTGTAGAACTGCCCGCCACGTTTGCCTTCGGCGCTGGCAAACTGGCCAAGGAAATATTCATATACCTGACCAAGCAGGTCTCGGGCGGTTTGACCTGTTGCGCCAAAGCCGATAGTTGAGACCATATCGACCAGTTCACCGAGTTTACCGTCAGGGAGCTGAACACGGGCGTAGCGTTTGTCGAGGATGCCTTTAAGTTTGGGGTTTTCGGTTTCAATCAGGGTAAGGGCGTCATCGATGCGCTTGCCGATATCGGCTTGTTTGGCTTGAGCCCGAAGATTTTCCCAACGGGCTGCTTCCGGGACCCAGAAGATGTTTGCTTCTTTGTAGTAGTCACGATCTTCAAGCTCTTCCTGCAAGAGGTTGGCATTTGGATCGTCGAGGAAGTAATCGTCGCCGGCATCCTTGAAGCGTTCGGTGAGTTCAACCCGGTGAGTATGGAAGGTATCAGAGATATATTTTACAAAAATGAGGCCAAGTACGATGTGTTTATATTCGGCAGCATCCATATTTGCCCGGAGCTTATCGGCAGTAGCCCAGAGCGTTTTTTTTATATCGTCAATCATGTGATGTTACTCAGTGATAAAATGAACCTTGAATACAGTAGTGCTGATTTTTTCAGGATGCATCCATGAACGTGTATTGCCTTGTAATTCTATAGAGAAACAAAATCTGGAAGGAGCAATGAATCAGTTTTTTCAAGGATATTGAGATGATGGATGTTTTAATCCGGTTTACTGTATTATTTAGCGAATATTTGTATCAAATGAAAGAAAAGGAATAGGTTACAGAGGAAAGAGAGAGGCTGGACGATGTGGATGATACTATCAAGGGAATTGTTGGGGTTCAGGAATTAGCCCAACCTCCATTGTGCCGAGTACGTTTCATTGGATGCGAGATTTGTAAGGAGGTGCCGGCGATGTTGGGGTTCAGGAATCACCCCAACCTACTTTGCGCCAGGTACGTTTCATTGAAGTTGATGTGGGTGTTGGCTTTTTCAGAAGTCCCAATTGATTTTTGGATAGATAACCTGGCGTTTATCGAGCTCTTTTTCGAGGTTATCGGCTAATATTCGAAAGTCGGGATTTTTTCGTACTTCGTAGACTTTCGTTTTTGCGTCGGGTAAATTATCGTCTATAAAGAGGGCTTGCTTAATATCGGCATGAAACATAAGCAGCGAATTATTGGTAAAATTCGGGACATCCATTTCGACTCCTTTGATTAATGAGTTGATCTAAGAATGGTCTGTAATGGTTCGTGTAACTTGCCTTAGTATGCGATGCCTGTCAGGCATTTTCAATCACAAAATTCCCTGCTGAAGAATCAGCGAAGAAAAAGTAAAGGGCGAATTTCCGGTCTAGAGTTTAACCGTCTGTTCATGTGCAGAAAGCTTCAGAAATGGTTACTTGTATGTACCCTGAAACAGTTACATAAAGGTAAGCTTTTTACACTGAACGGGCAAATATGAGGGGGAAATAAACCTGTATGAGCTTTCTGGCAATGGGTATCAGAAAGACTCATACAAGTGACGGGAAGTTTGACTTACATTGAACCTGTGCTAAGGTATTGCTGATGCCAACTTAATGATTCATCGAGCAAGTGCGGTGTGTGTTTTCCGTGTGAATGCGCGAGTGCTCGCTTCTGGTAGTCGAGAAGTGCTGGCTTGAAATTCGGGTGAGCACAGTTTTCGATGATTACCTTGGCTCGCTGTGTTGGCGAAAGACCTCGCAGATCAGCAAGTCCTTGCTCGGTTACAAGAACTTGTACATCGTGCTCGGTATGATCGACGTGGGAAACCATTGGCACAATGCAGGAAATGTGACCGTCTTTGGCCTGTGATGGGGTCATGAATATTGAGATGTAGGCATTGCGTGCGAAATCGCCTGAACCGCCGATGCCGTTCATGATAGCGCTGCCCATAACATGCGTGGAATTAACATTGCCGTATAAATCGGCCTCGATCATTCCGTTCATGGCAATAACTCCCAAGCGGCGGATAACTTCGGGATGATTGCTGATTTCCTGAGGGCGAAGTAAGATTTTGGACTTGTATTCGTCGAGGTGGGCATAGAATTCTGTCAGAGCCTTAGTGCTTAATGAGAAGGCTGTTGCTGAGGCTGAGATTAATTTGCCTGAGTGGATCATGTCGAGCATGCCATCCTGCAGCACTTCGGTATAGGCTGTCAGATTTTCGAATGGCCCATGGTTCAGACCTGCCATAACGGCGTTGGCAATATTGCCGACACCTGATTGGAGTGGTAGCAGGTTTTTGGGAAGCCGTCCCTTTTTGACTTCATGTTCGAGGAATTCGAGAATATGACCG
>JAPLFE010000148.1 GCA_026390855.1 Chlorobiales bacterium
TCCAGCAACCCGCTCAAATCATCCAGCATCCGGTCAAGCCCGATTCTTTCACCCTGCATGAATTCCGATGCCCGTTCAACCATCGAAGAAGGAAACCCTATACGCTGCATCATGGCAAACGCAAAACTGTTACCCGGCAACCCCTTGATAAATCTGAACGTAGGTACAAGCTCTGCTCGATTAAACTCCATCGCACCATTAACCACACCTTCACGTTCATGAGCATAAGCTTTCAACTCACCCAAGTGAGTGGTAACAAGAGTTTTTGTCCCCCGATCAAGCAACTCTTCAATCACCATCCGCGCAATAGCTCCTCCCTCTTCGACATCTGTACCGGCACACAGTTCATCAATCAATACAAGATCACTACCCCCGGCAGAATCAAGGATTTTCTTAATTTCACTAAGATGTGAACTAAAAGTAGAAAGGTCGTTTTCAATCGACTGATCATCACCGATTTCAATAAAAATATCGCTGAACAGTGGAAAAGTCGAACTCTCACTGCAAGGCAGCAGATATCCGTGAACCAGCATACAGCAAAGCAGACCCGCTGTCTTCATTGCAACCGATTTTCCTCCGGCATTGGGGCCGGAAATCACAAGAACCCGATCATGCTCATCCAAATCAAGATCAAGAGGAATAACTTCTTGATGTCGATGGGATATCATCAACCAGGGATGAAAACCCTTTATAATGCGAAGTGAGTGCCCTTCAGCAATTCTCGGAAGCACAGAGCAGGTTTCAACAGCAAAACTTGCTCGAGCATACAACGCATCAAACTCACTGAGAACCTCTTCGTTATGCTTGAGATTTTCAAGCTCCAGTCGTATTTCATTCGACATTTCCTTCAGAATGCGCTCAATCTCCCTCCGCTCGCTGATTTCCAAATCCTGGATTCTATTACTGATCTCAAGAGTTTCAGCCGGCTCAATAAATACCGTCTGTCCACTCCCGGAATAGTCCTGGATATACCCAGCTATCTTATACTTATACTCTACCCTAAGACCAAGCGTAAGGCGTCCATTCTTGACAGCTACAATATCCTCCATCAACCAGCCGTTTTCCTGGCAGCGCCTGACAAGCATCTCCATTTTCCTGCGAATCAATTAACGGCTGCCACTGAGCTCACGTCGAATCATCAGCAGGGCATCACTTGCAGTATCCATCACCCGGCTCTGTTCATCAATAATCCTGCGAATCGCAGTCTGAAGAGTCTTTTCAATCCATAATTTTATGGTAAAATCATTAAGCAAAGGATAAACCTCACGGCTGAGAAACATGTACTTTCTCAACTGCACGGACGAAAAAAGAAGATGATAAATATCCTGAAGCTCTTCTGGCTCAAGAAAACTTTCAAGAACTTCGAGTTTTTTCAGAAGCAGTCGGGTATCCGGTAAATATGAAAAAGGCAAAGGAACCGCACTCTGAAGCAAATTTCTTAATTCAAGGACTCTTTCAAGCTCTTCAACGAGTACTGTTCTCTCCACTCCCGGTACTACTGCCAACAATCTGTCCCGACCCATTCCCGACAGACAAAACTGCGCAGCATAATGAGCAACCTTATCAAATTCCAGCTTTTTTAAACTTACAGTATTCATATGCACCACATAAATTATAGAGGCCTCTGAAGGCCTCCTCATACAAATCAGCTATAAACCAGCAAAAAAACACCATTTCTTCTTTAGTTTCAATGCCAACTTAGCAAAATTCTTTAAAGTTGATCATAATTTCCGGCAACAAAAAAGCGAGAAATATCCTCCACCTTATCTTGCATACCAGAGGGACATTCACACATGCATTTCCTCATCAATAGTTCAATGAATTGTTACGAGGCACATTTCAGATTAGATATCAAGTACTTTGCGTACCATGCGGGACAGCGTGATACGGGAAAATGGTTTTTTTAAAAAATGGATACTCTCATCTCTTTCTTTTTCTTCCTCATTGGCTAACACATCAGCCGAATAACCGGACATGAAAAGTGTTTTCATCCGAGGAGTGAATTTGATCATGTGTTCAGCAAGTTCTTTACCATTCATTCCGGGCAATATCACATCAGCAAGCAGCATATGAATGATTCCCGAGTACTCTGCTGCTTTGGAAAGGGCATCTTTTGCGTCTGTTGCCTCTATTACCTTATAACCAAAACTCTCGAGAGATTTACGAATGGTGATCCGATTTGATTCTTCATCATCAACAAGAAGAATGGTCTCACTGCCACGTGGAATACCTTCAACGTCCATTACTTCATGACTGGCAATACTGCTGCCTTCAAAACGAGGCAGATAAATCCTTAATATCGTTCCAACCCCAGGTGTACTGTCTGCAGTAATGAACCCTTTATTCTGCTCCACTATGCCATACACCGTTGATAGCCCAAGACCAGCATGCTCTTTTTTCGAAGTAAAAAATGGTTCAAAAATATAATCAACGACCTCTTTTTCCATACCATAGCCGGTGTCCCTAACCTCCAATACTACGTAATCACGTGGAATTTCTTTTTCAGAAAGCTGCAGGTGAGAGTTACCTGTTATAGTTTCATTGCTTGTGCTAACGGTTACTGTGCCAGTATCAACAATAGCCTCAAGAGCGTTAGTTATGAGATGCTCCATAATCTCTTCAACCTGTGACGGATCCATCTTAACTCGCCAAGTATCAGCCACCGGCTTAAAACTAATCGAGATATTACTGCCGGTTTTGTATTGTGCATGCTGAATCACCTGTGACAGTTCAGCGTTAATATCCAGTTCCTTCGGTGCGATAACTCTCTTTTTGGCGAATGCAAGCAGTTTATTGGTCAGTCCTGCACAATACATAACTGCATTCCGGATCTCTTGCATACTCACTAAGCCCTGTGACTCCGGAGCTCTTGCATCAAGCAGAAGATCAGTATGCGCAAGAATTGACTGCAACTTGTTGTTAAAATCGTGGCCAATCCCACTCGCAATCCGGGCTATCGCTTCCATCTTTTTCGCCTTGAGCAGCAATTCCTGTAGTTTTTCCTTTTCCCGCTCCATCCGTTTTCGTTCTGAAACATCGCGGCCAACACCGATGATTCCCGACAAGTCACCATTCTCATCCAGAATAAATGTTGTCATTACTTCTGTCGATACCACTGAATTGTCTTTTCGCACCTGATCGAACTCGCACACAGAAAACCTTGCCGATTCATCCCCACTCCTCAGCAAGTCAAGACGACGGATCACCTCATGCTCAGCAACCCTTTGGGAGTCTGGAGTCAGTATTTCAAAAAGTGATTGCTGCTGAATCTCTTCAGGTGTATAACCTACAAGCAGGTATACTGAAGGAGTTACATAGATATACTTGCCCTTTTTGAAATCATACAACCAGATCACATCTCCCGTATTTTCTGCTATGAACCGATAAACCGACTCTTTATCGGCAGGCTTTTTTTTAATGAAAAGCTCTCCCGTAATATCCTGCACAATAAGTCGGCAAAGCTGTGCATCATCACTCGCCGAGCCTGCAATTCGCACAAGTATCTCCTTATCTGCATTATTAAGGGCAACTTCACAAAACTCACCCTCCCTGCTGATAAAGAGACGTTCAAGGAAATAATTGAATGCCTGTCTATCCCGATCGGCAACAAACGTGTCAAAAAGCTTCTCGTCCAAAAAGGCATTATCCTGAGCAAGCAACTTTTTACAGGTTGGATTTATATGCTCAATAGTGCCATCACGCTTCAAGGTCAAAAAACCCAGTTGGGCAAAATCATAAAGCTCAATGTTGTGTTTCAGTCCCTCTTCCAATTCTTGATGAGATTGAAAAAGAGCCTCCCATTGCATTTCCAGTTCTATCTTGTGAATTGCCAGTTTACGGATGATTTGATGCATTTCCGACTGTTTTGGAATCCCCTTGGCCATTTTGGGAAGACGATCAATCAATCGTTGCTCAGCAATGTTGCGCATTTCAATAAATTCCCGTGAGCGTTTGTTTTCTTTTTTCATAAGTTCTGCTCCTGATTCTCTTGGACTCCCTTAGGTGTGTTCACAATACCATCATCTTTTCGCAATTGGCTTTCGGCATCAGAAAAATAGAAACGCCCCATTCATCTCAGGCCAGGTGGATGTCTGAATGACAGACACCACAGTAAAAAAAGTCTAATCAATACGTCATGCTGCCCCTCGGGCTCATGGCGAACACTTTCATATGGCTCAATTGTCGCTTTTGCTGCCTTGGCTCCGTAAGTTGAAGTATGTAACATGGTATCAGTATGTTTTCGCGGGTTATACGGCAAAACTATTACTCAATCTCGTAAAGACCCTTTCAATCCATAGCATAAAGAGCAGCATTTTCATTTTCTCCTATTACAAACACTGCATGCTGAAAGTTTCATCCTTTTCATTTTTTCATTACTTTCGCTTTATAGTAAAAAGACATAGAGTATGCTTAAGCACCAAACTCCCAATTGTTCACCATTGACCATAACCCTGCACTCATGAGATTAGCCGTTAATATTGATCACATTGCTACCCTGCGAAACGCCCGCAATGAATTCGAACCCGATCCTGTTGCGGCAGCCCTTCTTGCCGAAAAAAGTGGAGCTGCAGGTATTGTCTGCCACCTTCGTGAAGACCGTAGACATATCAGAGACAACGACCTTCAACGACTCCGCAGGGCCGTTACCACCAAGCTCGATCTTGAAATGGCAATGACATCGGAAATGCAACGCATAGCTTTGCAGACAAAACCGGAGCTCATTACCCTTGTACCTGAAAAAAGAGAGGAACTCACTACAGAGGGAGGGTTTAACATTAAAGCTCATTACTCCACACTGGTTGAATTTCTAAAACCCTTCAAAACAGCTGGAATCGAAAGCAGCATCTTCATAGAACCTGATAAAAACGCCATCGACCTTTCTGCAAAAGCAGGCGCTGATCTTGTAGAACTCCACACTGGTTCCTATGCGCTTAAAGCAAATGACGATGAAAGAGCACGTGAGCTGCAAAGAATCCATGCGGCAGCCATTTATGCAAAAAGCATAGGCCTTAAAGTTGTTGCCGGCCATGGGCTCAACTACCTGAACATCTCGCCATTCAAGGAGATAACAGAAATTGAGGAGGTCAGTATAGGCCATGCCATCATTGCCCATGCTGTGTTCATAGGACTTGACGCAGCTGTCAAGGAACTGATCCGAATCATTCAGTAGAGCCCGGAAGCCATGCCAGCAACTCACGATAATACCATTACCATCATCCTTGCGACAAGCAACCAGGACAAAGTAAAGGAACTTCGTCCCCTGCTTGAAAACATCTCACATCTTTTCAAGGTCACAACACTCAAAGAGCTCGGCATAGAAGTAGAAATTGAAGAGACTGAACAAACGCTGGAAGGGAACGCTCTTCTTAAAGCAAAAGCGATCTTCAGCCTGCTTTCGGAACGATTCCCCTATATGATTGCTCTTGCAGACGACACCGGACTGGAAGTCGACTCACTTCATGGGGCTCCAGGTGTTTACTCTGCACGCTATGCGCCCAAAACTGAAGGCTCGCCCACTTATGATGAGAACGTCTGTCATCTGTTGCACTCCATGAACGGCATTACCGACAGGAAAGCACGTTTCCGAACTGTGATCGCGCTGAAAGGATCTCTTCCTTTCAGATATGAATGCTTCCAGTTTGAGCACACAGCCGAAGGTATTGTGTCAGGCAGCATAACCCTCGAACCAAAAGGGGAGAAAGGATTTGGATATGATCCCGTCTTTCTGGTAAATTCGACTGGCAAAACCTATGCGGAAATGAGCACGGCGGAAAAAAACACCCTCAGTCACCGAGCTCTAGCACTCCAGAAAGCCATCACCGACCTCAAAAATATTCTTAAACAGACCTCAACAGCTCAATGACACTCTTTGAAGCGATTATTCTTGGAATTGTACAAGGCCTGACAGAATTCCTGCCGATCAGCAGTACAGCACATCTGAGAATTGTTCCAGCTCTTGCTGGCTGGAATGACCCCGGGGCTGCTTTTACAGCAATCGCCCAGCTCGGCACCCTGGTAGCAGTCCTTATCTATTTTCGGAAAGATATATCAATCATCATTCAGGGAGTTATCCGGGGAATTGTTCAAGGTAAGCCACTGAAAAGCACTGAAGCAAAAATGGGATGGATGATCGCTGCAGGAACCATCCCGATTGTCATTTTAGGCATCCTTTTTAAATCACAGATAGAAACAAGCCTCCGATCACTTTACTATATCAGCAGCGCCCTTATCGGTCTTGGACTTGTGCTTTTTCTCGCTGAATGGAAAATAAAAAATAGACTCACAAAAAAACTTCCGCTGAAATCAATCGAAGAGATCGGATGGAAAGAAGCGCTTTTGACTGGGTTAGCTCAAAGTGTTGCTCTCATACCCGGGTCATCTCGTTCTGGAGTCACCATAACTGGTGGGCTTTTTTTAAATCTTAACCGCGAAACAGCTGCCCGGTTTTCTTTTCTGCTCTCACTTCCTTCAGTATTGGCGGCCGCACTTTTGGAACTCTATAAAACATGGGGAATCATCTCCGCTTCTACCGAAAACATAACCAATATCATTGTAGCCACCCTCATTGCAGGTATTGTAGGCTATGCATCCATCGGATTTCTCCTCACTTACCTTAAAAAGCACACAACAACCATCTTCATTATCTATCGGCTCATAGCCGGAACGACAATTCTTTACCTTCTTGCTACTGGGAAACTTCAGCCTTAAAAAAGCCGAGAGCAGTGTACAAATCGCTGCTCGCTTGGAATGCTGCTCGGTCGTCCGACCAATTTTTCATGTTGGCATACAAATCACCATTCCAACCTCAGAGCATCACACCCCCACTTGACATGCCTGACTCCGTCTTGTCAATGGAACCATAATCTACCATAAGGCAATCTTCCTGTAACGCCTACTACAAAGTACCTTACTAACAATAATCTCATTTTTATATCAAAATTGCAGTGATTACATTTCAAGCATTTTTCTGCAATAAGCTTCATTATTATAGAGCGTTATAGAAAAAATACTCTATAACTGCAAATGCAACGTTTTACCTGAAAAAATAATTGTGTTTTCTGTGCAAAGGGGTCATTGATTTTTTCTTATATATAAGTAACGTAGATTAACATATTAATAAACCAGCCATGCCATACAGCTTGTCAAGCTTAGGGCATAATGGCTTTGAAAAAGCAGACTTACATATACACACGAAATGTTCAGATGGGATCTTTACGCCCGAAGAGATGGTTGTAAAAGCAGCGAACTCCGGACTGAAGGCCATGAGTATTACTGATCATGATTCTGTTTTAGGTATTGACAAAGCAAAGCCATTAGCCTTGGAAAAAGGCATTGAGCTTATTCCTGGTGTAGAAATGAGCTCGACCTACAAGGGCTATGATATTCATATCCTTGGTTATTTTTTTGATTATCAGTATTCCGAACTGAAACAATATCTCGACCACTGCCGTCACCTGCGCACCGAACGGGCTGAACGCATGGTAAGTAAACTCGCCAAAATGGGCGTAAAAATTGGTATTGAGCAAATTATCGTCAAAGCTCAGAACGGAAGTGTTGGACGGCCTCATATTGCTGCCGTGCTTCAGGATGTGGGCTATGTAAAAAGCTTCAGCGAAGCATTCAGCAAATATCTAGGTGCTCATAGTCCAGCTTATGTAAAAAGTATTGAAACGCATCCTGCAGATGTGATCGCGCTTATCAATAAGGCCTCAGGGCTCTCTTTCCTTGCCCATCCGGCTCAGAATGTATCTGACGAGACCCTTAAACAGCTGATCACGTTCGGACTGGATGGCATTGAGATCGTTCATCCATCCCATGACACCTACAGGCAAAATTATTACCGTGAGATTGCCAACGAATACTTTTTACTCTTTTCAGGAGGATCTGACTATCATGGAATGAGAGAACGCGATGATGATACCTTCGGAAAGGTTACCATACCCTGCGAATGGGTAACGAAAATGAAAAGCAGGCTTTTACAGGCATAAACCAGAGATGATTGGGCAATGGATGAATGATTTAGTATTTTTTTACCTTTTTTTCAGGCATCACTACCCTCGGATAGTATACGCTTATCGCACTCTATTTATGCCTTTATGCTGTTAACCTTTGTACGTAACCAGGAAAAAGCAATTCTCCTTTGGTTGAAAGATTTTATCCTCACCATGCAGGAGTTTTTCCTTTTTTCAGTCAGGGCATTTCTTGCGTTTCCGAAAATAAAACGTTACTGGCGAGATGTACTCGATCAGGCTACTATTTGTGGCACCGATTCAATCCCCATTGTCCTGGTCAGCGCTATCTCCATAGGTTCGCTTCTTGCCATTGAGGTAGGGAACCTCCTTGAAGACTTTGGAGCAAAAACCATGCTGGGACGCTCAACTTCGCTCTCTGTTATTCGCGAACTTGGTCCTCTCCTTATGGGCCTAATGCTCTCAGCCCGATACGGATCAAGAAATGGCTCTGAACTCGGTGCCATGCAGATATCAGAACAGATTGATGCTCTTCGCGCTTTTGGTACCGACCCCGTTGCAAAACTTGTAATGCCTCGTCTTATTGCCTCGCTTATTATGTTTTTGCCCTTGACGGCTCTCTCCGACTTTGCTGGCCTTCACAGTGCAGCATACCTTGCTGAGCACTACCACCGGCTCGACCCTGGAATATTCTGGAACGCCGTTTATCCCCGGCTTGCCCCAAAAGATTTTGTAGTCGGCTTCCTTAAAGCACCTGTTTTCGCCATTATTATTACACTTGTCAGTAGCTTCAACGGATTTTCTGCACGTGGAGGAACAGCCGGTGTAGGTCGTGCAACCATTAAAGGTATTGTGGTTTCATCAGGACTGGTACTGATTGCAAATTTTTATGTATCAAAGATAGTGCTGGAAAATATGTAAGCGCATGATTGAATTACGAAATGTCAGTTTGAAATATGGTAACAAGGAAATTCTAAAAAACGTCTCCCTTACCATCAAGGACAATACCATCAAAGCAATCCTTGGCCCGAGCGGCGTCGGAAAAAGTACTATACTCAAACTGATGCTCGGGCTTATAAAGCCTAACTCAGGACAAGTTATTATTGATGGCACGGATATCACAAATATGAAGGAATCCAGCCTCTATTCCATACGCCGAAAAATGGGTATGGTTTTTCAGGGAAATGCACTCTTCGATTCCCTTACCATCAACCAGAATCTGGGTTTTTTTCTTCGAGAAAACATGAATTTGCCAGAGGAAGAGGTGAACCGTAGAGTTGCTGAACAAATTCAGTTTGCAGGGCTTGAAGGCTATGAGGACCAGCTTCCTGAAAGTCTGAGTGGAGGAATGCGCAGAAGGGTTGCTATAGGAAGAGCTTTGATCTTCAAACCACACATGATTCTGTTTGATGAACCAACCGCAGGACTTGACCCTGTAAGCTCAAAAAAAATCCTGTCACTCATAAGTGCTCTAAGGCATAACAACAACCTTGGAGCCGTTATTGTTACCCATATTATCGATGACGTCTTCAATGTCGCTGACTGTGTGGCAGTCCTCTACCAGGGGGAAATCATTTTTGACGATGTGACTGAAAAACTTCATCAGGCTCAGCATCCGTTTATACGCTCTATTCTCTCTGACAATATTCTTGAATTATAACATCCTTAAGATTTTACTTGTATGAAAAATCCGAACGCTTTGAAATGGAGCGATCTGAGAACCGGAATTTTTTTCATTTTCGGCATTGGTTTTGCCGCCTACCTCGGGCTGGTCATTGGTAAAAACACCAACATGTTTTCCGGCATAACGACAGTAAAAATACTTTCAAGGGATGTTCAAAGCCTTGCCGAAAACAACTTTGTCTCTGTATCAGGAAAAAAAATAGGCACGGTATCAAAAATGAGTTTTGTCACACACAACGATTCGCTCTACGTTGTCGCCGACCTCAAGCTGAAACAGGAATATGCCGTCCTTGTCACCAAAGACTCTAAAGCAACCATTAAATCGCTCGGAGTTCTGGGTGACAAATACGTTGATATCAAAACCGGAAAAGGAGCCCCGGTAAACGAAGGTGATTTTATCGCACTTTATTCCGAGGACGGCTTAGCAAATATTGCCAGCAAAGCAAGCTTGACCTTTGAAAAAATCAATACCATGCTTGATAAGCTGAATAGCGGCAAAGGTATGGCTGGAAGGCTTATTTCAGATGAAAAAATGGGCACAGAACTTGCGGAAACTATCAGCAGTCTAAAAGCTACAACAACTGAACTCTCGAAGCTCTCGCAGAAAGCATCTCATGGTAACGGGCTCCTTCCTAAACTCCTGAACGACAAGGCTTTGGCTAAAAATACCGAAGAAACCGTTGAACATCTAAACCAGGCTGCATCAAAAACCGAGTCTTTGATCACCAAACTCAACAACGAAAAGGGTACTCTGGGGCAACTTTCCAGCAATCCAGCACTCTATAACAACTTGTCCCGAACACTAACATCGCTTGACTCAGTGCTCGTAGACCTCAAAGCAAATCCTCATCGTTATGTTAAGATTTCTCTTTTTTAAACTCTTGAGAGAAATTCCATGCAATCAGGCCGTTTTTTTCTCGTTTCATTTCTGTTCTTTGCCGGATTAAACACTTGGGCGCCTGCAAAGGCTGTAGCATATGATTTCAAGCCACTTGAAACTGTTGTAAAAAAAGCAGTAAGCGATAGCGTTTTCCCCGGTGCAAGCCTTGCCGTTCTTTACAAGGGCATGGTTGTTTTCCATAAGGCATTCGGCAAATTAACCTATGATCCACACAGCAGCCCTGCTGATACCTCAACCATGTACGATCTCGCGTCACTGACCAAGGCTGTTTCCTCAACCAGTATTGCCATGCAACTTGTCGAACGGGATTCGCTCTCTCTCCAAGTTCCGGTATCAAAATACCTTCCCACATTTACAGGAAAAGGCAAGGATAAAATCACTATCGAACAACTCATGCGACATACCTCCGGATTGAGGGCGCACATTCTTTTTTCAAAAACCTGCACTACTCCAGAACAGCTCTTCAGCACAATCGCCTCCGACACTCTGATTTCCAAGCCCGGCACCACAACGCTCTACAGTGATCTCGGCTTCATACTCCTTGGAAAAATCATCGAAACCATCACAGGAAAAACTCTCAACACAAACTTTCACAACCGTTTTGCCGAACCCCTCGGAATGACCTCATCCATGTTCACTCCGCCGCAATCGTTTGTCTGGCGTATTGCTCCAGTTGAAAAAGATACTCTATGGCCATTCCCTTTTCAACGGCCTCTCGTTCACGATCAAAATGCCGCACTGCTTGGAGGAGTTGCCGGGCATGCCGGATTATATGCAACGACTGGAGACCTGATTAAGTTAGTAAGCATGCTGATGAATGGAGGTACAGTCAACAACCATACCTATATTCATGCAGCAACACTTAACAGGTTTCTTGCTCACAAAGGTTCCGAGAGAGCACTCGGGTGGGATGTACCATCACCAGGGGGGCATTCTTCAGCAGGTGACTATTATTCCAAAACCTCTTACGGACATCTCGGGTACACCGGCACCAGCATCTGGATTGACCCTGAAAAAGAGCTTGCTGTCATTTTCCTCAGCAACAGGGTCTACCCCTCATCCGACAACATCAAAATAAGATCGTTCCGCCCAGTGCTCCACAACACCATCGCAAGCTGCCTCGGCCTGAAAAAAGCGGTAGAAAAAGTCCATTGAGAACTTCAAAAAACT
>JAPLFE010000087.1 GCA_026390855.1 Chlorobiales bacterium
TGTGGTCTTTGACAGCTTGGATGCTCTTGAAGACCACTTGGAGGTTTCGTTAAGGATGATGGAACATGATACACCAAGAGTCCATTCCATCGTTGCTTGGTCTTGGATTATGAATTCATTATTGTATTAGAAATGGAATTATAGCGATTCTGAAACAAATGCCCGTGCCGATGGTGTCGGCGATTGTAGAGGATCGCATAGCCCGTCAGAAACTTTCGCATAAATATGGAGAGGCCAGCTTCTCCGCTTTTCAACAACAGATGAGCATGATTAGTCATCAGCGCCCAAGCATAAATTCTTGTACCTGTCGCTGCAGCAGCAATACCCAAACGAGACACGAACAGATGACGGTCATCATCATCCTTCACAATCGGGTTGCCTTCGATTCCCCTAACCATAACATGATGCAGGGTTCCCGGTGTATCCAATCTTGCTCCTCTCGGCATTGTAATCGTTAGTTGTTTTCTTGAGCTTATAGCAACACTTTACAATTTAATGTACTGTTTTCAAGAATTAAATACACTTAGTCATGAACGTCCCCTAAACTACCGCATTTTTCAAAAATCAAAGTTTAGACTTTGACCTTATCAAGCAACTGAATGCCATCAAAAAAATTTGGCAAGATAAAGCGCTCCAATGAGAAGGAACTGATTTTTCCCGATCGATCTACAATCTCTTTTTCTAAAAGTGCATAGACCTCTTTGAGCCAAGATAACTCGGAGAGTAGTTCTTTAGCAATATCAGCGAACTTGTATCGCTCTGCAAAAACGTATGAAACAGTGCGCCTATGAGACGGCTCCGCATCTATTAGTGCCGCGATGAATTTATTGGGATCGATATATGGCAGAATGGGTGTTTTATAAAATCTATTCTCTTTGTTGTTAGATAAAATTAGTGATTGAAGAAATAGTTCAGGGTCTGTTTTTATCAGCGATAAAAGACGCTCAGCCTCTTCGGGGTAGGATTCTTCTAATGCCCTGCCGCGCTGAACTTCCAAATATTGGCGTAATAGTTTGAAATTATCGTCTTCTAATGAGTTGAAGCCAAGACCGGCATAGGCTCTGCCATCGAATAACTCGCGATGCAAAGTGCTAATCGGTTTAATATGACCTTCTTGTTTAAGCCAGTCGATGTAGGTTTGCGCCTCTTTCACTATAGAATCGATCGATTTTTCGTAGAGGCCTGATTTAGAATGTTCTATAAGCATACCGGCAATATGCATCACTTCTCCTGGATTGGTATAATGCATCTGAGCCCACTCTTGCTGCAACTGTGCGAAAACAGTTGCAAATTCCTCATCACTGAGGTCAAAGCCATGCCAGCACTTTACCCAAGTTGGTTGTTGGCCTTCTGAACGAAAATATTTACTGTTATTGAGAGCAAGGTTGATGTCTTCCGAGGGAATTGATCCCGTGGAGAAAAATGTGATCCAGACATTGACTGGAATCAACTCCTCATGCAAATCCAATGAAGGATATTTTTTGCGAATGTTTTGGAGTTTGTCAACTGAATCATCTTTGTTCTTGCTGAACTCCCTCGCAAAGGAAGAGCTATTTGAGAACTTTTCCAGATCACTTGCGCTAATGATTCCGCTTCGGATTTCAAAAGAATATGCCAGAAATATATAGAGGAGATCCGCAATTAATGGCGCGCACTTCAAGATGACAGGATCAATACCACCACATAGGCGATCGAAGTCCCAGAGGGAATGGCGAAGCATTCGAAGATTCTTGAACTTTGAGTTTTCGTAGGCTCGAGCTACGACATCCATATGAGAAAAAATTAATTTCCTCGGGAGTTCCGATGGAAGGCAAGCTGAAAAGTATGATAGCGCATTTTCAAGCTCTGGCAGAACTTCAAAACTGCGGCCAATAACTTTCTCTTTTATTCTAATGTAAGCCTGGCTTTCGGGATTTTTGTCATTGTCTTGTTTACTTATTATTTCAGACTCGTTTGATAACATTAAAACCTTGAATCCACCGTGCTCAATGTATTGGTTTATATAACCGAGCAAGTCAGTAATCGAAATGGAGCATCGCTCTAAATCATCGAATATTAGAAGCTTGTCATCTGAAAGCTGTATTTTTTCGAAAATACTTTCATTAGGAATTCCGACGGAAATGCTCCCATCGGCTTTTCCATCGTCATTGAAGTCGATATTTATAGCTGTTTTTAGTGCGCCTTTTACGATTCTTCCAAACAATCGCGCCTTCTTGGAAGAAAGGAATGGATGGATTTGCCGAAAATATTCAGATTCGATGTCCTCAACGGATCGCATACCATAAAGGCTAACGTAGAGGTAACTTTTGGGATCTGAATAGGTTTTGCTTAAGGGAACCTCTAAGAATAGACTTTTGAGATCAAGATTATCGTGCCGAATGGCACAGATCAAGATTTCAATCTTAATGATCTGGTAGAAAGTGTTCTTTGTCAATATTTGAACGTGAAATGCTCCGTTTTACTTACAACCC
>JAPLFE010000072.1 GCA_026390855.1 Chlorobiales bacterium
GCCTAATGGATTGATGTTTTTCATGAAAAAGGGAGTAATGAGGAGTATTTCTTTATAATACGAAATATTACCCTTTCTTCATGATGCTAACTTATTACTTTTTATAAAGATATAGTATTTCCTAATAAATAGAGGTGCCCTTAAAAAATCCTGGATAAACCATGTCTTACCGCTTCCCCATGGTCCTGTTAACAATACGCCGTATCCAGGTGATGACTGCACTGCGCAATAGTATTTTAAAAATTCCCGAATGTGATCATTTACTTGCATATGAGATCTTGTTGGGGTTTCTAACTCTCAGATATAAAATCAAATATACCTTTACATCTAAAGTACCGCAAATTTATACAGCATAAAGTGTTACCGTTACAGGGAAAAGTCCGCAAATGAATGGGTCGATAACCAGAGATAAAATGGATGGCACACACATTTCAATAATCTTGTGAGTTTGTGTATCTTCGCTCGAACTTTTTTCTTAAGAAACGAAAATGCACACACCACAATGGAAAGAACGCTTACCATCCTGAAACCCGATTGCGTCCGCAAACAGCTAATCGGCGCAGTCATCGACAAAATTGAACGCGCAGGCTTCCGAGTTGTCGCCATGAAAAAAATCAAGCTCACCAAAGAAACAGCCGGCGAATTTTATGCCGTACACCGCGAACGCCCATTTTACGGCGAACTCGTGGACTTCATGTCATCAGGCCCATGCGTACCAATCATCCTTGAAAAAGCAAACGCCGTAGCCGACTTCCGCACCCTGATCGGTGCAACCGATCCAGCCCAGGCCGACGAAGGCACCGTCCGCAAACTCTATGCAGACAGCAAAGGCGAAAACATTGTCCACGGCTCCGACTCAGAAGAAAACGCAGCCATCGAGGCAGCATTTTTCTTTTCAGCTGAAGAGGTTGTCAGAAGCAACTAATGCCAGTGTAGAAAATTCTATCAAAAAAGCGACCGTAAGGCCGCTTTTTTTGTTTCAGCTAACAACCCCATTCTTATGCCGCGATTCTGAGGTTCGTACCGATCAATCAGCATGTTCCTTTTTAATTTCCGTGAGAAATGAGCTGAAGGTTTCACCGTACATCTCCCATACCGTCATAAAAAGCGCCGCTATAATCGGGCCCATAATAACCCCGAATACCCCGAATAAACCTATTCCTCCGAGAGTTCCAAAAAAAATAAGCAGTTCGTGCATCTGGGTATCCCGCCCCACAAGGATAGGCCGAATAATATTGTCGATCTGTCCTACAACAAGAACGCAGAACAACAGAACCCCTAAGGCTTGAGGATAATGCCCTGTTGCAGCAAGATAGAGAACCGCTGGAAACCAGATAAGCCCAGATCCGATAATAGGCAAAACCGAAATCACCGACATCATGGTGCCCCAGAAGATGGCACTCTCAATACCAGCCAGATGAAGAGCGAGGCCTGCAAGAGAACCTTGTAGAATACCAATCACCATGCTTCCCTTGATGGTAGCCCTGGTTACTGAAAGAAACTTGTCAAGCAGTCGATGCTGATCGGTTTCTGTTAATGGCAAAAATGAGAGTACCTTTGCCAGAATCTTCTGTCCATCCTTTAAAAAAAAGAACATGGTGTATAGAAAAATAAAAAGCAGAAACAGATCATTAACCGCAGAATAGGTAAATGAGGAGACGCTGTTGAGAAACAGCGAGCCTGCTTTGTCGGCAAACTCACCGGCCTTCTGAAGAATATTTTCGCGATAGATTTCTAGTTCCGCATAAAACGGCAAGGTGCGTAACTGCTCGTTAAATGCTGCAGGTTCTTTAAACTGGTGCTGTATCCAGGGCAAAGCAACACTGCCGATCCTGCTTGCCTGCTCTATAACAATACTGAGCAGAACAGCCAAAGGAATAAACACAATGAGGAACAATGTAAACAAGGTCATTGCCGCGCTCAGGCTTTTACGACCTCTGAACCAGCGATCGAAACGATTGAAAACCGGCATGGCAAGAGCTGAAAAAATAGCCGCCAGAACAATAACCATGAGAAAATAACGGATCATGGCAAAAAAAATGGCGGATATGAACAGGACAATCAAAAGAAGGATTACCTGGCTTGCTTTTATGCTGTTCATAGTCTTTTATTTTTATGTTCGTTAATTGCATAACACTCGCCAGCCTTAAAACCACTCCCCACATTCCTCGGCAAGAAGCTGCGTACGAACAAAGGCGACTGCAAAAATCCCAGCTGTTTCAGCGCGAAGAGTTGTTTTTCCCAGAGAGATTTCGCAAAACCCCACTTTTTGTGCCTCCTGCACCTCATTTGCAGTAAATCCGCCTTCCCCTCCAATCATAAAAAGCGTGTTTTTTCCGACACAATGCACCTTGGGAACTTCTTCTGAAACCTCGTAAGGAATAAGCTTTATATCGTACCCCTGAAGGGAGCAGACCTGTTTGAATGAGAGAGGTTCACCGACCTGCGGCAAGTAACACCGTTTTGACTGTCGAGCTGCTGAAAGCACAATGGTTCTCCACCTGTTAAGCCTGCCCTGTACTCTTTCACTGGATGGCTGACTTATTGTTCGTGCCGTAATCATTGGAATGATTGTGGATACCCCGAGTTCGGTAGCTTTTTCTAGAAAAAGCTCAAATCGCTGGGGAGCCTTCAGCAGGGAGAGGGCAACGGTAACGCCGGTTTTTGGACGTTCAACTTTTCTATGATTGAGAATTTCTCCTTCCAGTAACTTTTTTCCAACATCGAGTATGCTGACTTCGCAGCGTAGTCCGTTCCCGTCGGTAACAAGAATTTTATCCCCCGTTTTTTTTCTCAAAACTCGAGCGAGATGATGAAACTCATCACCATCAAGAATAAGTTTGGCCGAATCAAGGTTGATGTTTTCTCGGGAAGTGTAAAATAGTTCCATACTCTCTTACTCATTAATAGCTAAAGCCACAGCGGCAAAAGAAACCTTTTCAACTCCTGCCTGAAGTAATGCAGAAGCTGCAGCGACCATGGTTGCTCCAGTTGTCACAATATCATCGACAAGAAGCACATGACGCACCGTAACATCTTTTGAAACCTGAAACGCACCTTCGGGATTTTTTTTACGCTCCAATGCCGAAAGCCCGGTCTGCGAAACAGTGTACCGTTTTCTCACAAGAAGTTTACGCATGACCGGTTTTTGAAGGTATTTACCAATACCGTCAGCAATTATTTCAGACTGGTTATAAGATCGTTCAATTTTTTTCAGGCGGTGAAGTGGAACTGGCACAATGCACTCTATACCTTCAATATCACTATCAGAAAGTATCCATTCACCCAGTTGATGTCCAAACATGGTGCCAAGGGTAAACAGACCTTCATACTTCATAGCATGAAGCGCAACTTGCAGTGGACTCTTTTTATGAAACTGGTAACGGCACCATCCTCGTTCGAACAAAAATGTATCGCCAAAGCAGGACTCAATAACATGACGCAGTACATGCTCTGACTCCAATTGGTTTTGGAACGGCTCAAAATCTGCAATGCAGGAGCTGCAGCAGCACTTTTCTGAAGGCAGAAGAAGTTTTCTGCAAACCACGCAGACATTAGGAAAGAGCAGGTGAAACAGCTGTTCAAGCACGGTAACCCCTTGTTTTGTTTAGCCAAAACATAAGGCCGCAGCACCGTACATTCCAGCTTTGTTTCCGAGAAGTGCAGGCACTATTTCAAGCCCGTCATGCATGGAACGAAGCGTAGAGCGCTGGAGCTGATCAAGAGCTGGAGCAAAAATAAGGTTTCCGGCTGCTGAAATTCCACCGCCTATCACAAATTTTCTGATATCCATGAGTGTCACTACATTTGCAAGCCCCACACCAAGAATGGAACCTATCCGGTTCCAGACAGCAAGGGAAACTTCATCTCCCTCTTTGGCTGCATGTTCAAGATGACGTGGCGAAAGCCTGGCATAGTCATTTTCACAGAACTTACCTACGATAGAACCCTTGGGACTGGCCTCAATCATCCGGCATGCAAGTTCCACAATACGCTTTTTACCAATAAGACTTTCAAGAGTGCCCGTTATACCCGCATGGATGCTTACGCCTTCAAAATCAATAATCATAAACCCTACCTCACCTGCTGTACCGTTTGAGCCACGAAAGAGCTTTCTGTTCAAGATAATTCCTCCGCCTACACCGGTACCAAGGGTAACCATGAGAAAATCCCTAAAATCGCGCCCTGCACCATACAGCGCTTCACCAAAAGCCGCAGCGTTAGCATCATTGTCAATAAAAACTGGAATCATAAGATGCTCCTGCTCCTTCAGACATTGCTGAAGGTTGTCACGCAAAGGTACAATTGCCCACCCTGGAAGGTTGGGAGGGTAACTCAGCGTTCCTCTATCAGCATTGACCGCTCCAGGAGCTCCCAGTCCGATTCCTGCACAATCTTTTGAACTCATGTTTATAGAAGCAACGCGGTAGAGATCTGCAATAATTCCAGCAATCTGAGCAACAATCCCAACTGGACCTGAAGCTGTATCGGTTGGAATAGTCCTGTCGATTACTATTCCGCTCTTTTCTCCGACTATCGCAGCCTTGATTGCCGTACCGCCAAGATCTATGCCAATTGCCCATCGGGACATACTTCTGTACTTTTATTTAGTTATTGAAAGATCTTAAAAATTTCCGACCATGTGTGCCTGATGCAAAAAAGTCGAGAATCTCAATAATTTCCGGCTCCTGAGCAATTTCCGACTTAACCTTTTCAAGAGCATTGTTGAGCAGAAGACCTGACTGAAAAAGAATCCTGTACGCACTTTTAATGAGGGTTATCTTTTCGGAAGTAAACCCACGTCGCTTCAACCCAATGGCGTTAAGACCCTCATAACGGAAAGACTCATGCCCCCCCGCCATAACAAAGGGAGGAACGTCCAGTGATGCTCTTGCGACTCCCCCGACCATCGAAAAACGTCCGATCCGCACAAACTGATGCACACCGGTAAGCCCCCCTACAACAGCATAATCACCCACTTCACAATGACCGCCAAACTGGACAGAATTTGCGATAATAACATGATTGCCAATCACGCAATCATGCCCGGTATGAACATAGGCCATAAGCAGGTTATCAGAACCAATAACGGTTTTTCCACTTGCATTCGTGCCTCGATTAAGGGTAACACACTCCCTGATTACTGTCCTGTCCCCGACATAGAGATAGGTTTTCTCTCCAGAGAACTTGAGATCCTGAGGCTCAGTCGCAAGAACTGCACCGGCATAGATCCTGCATTCACTGCCAATCCGCGCGCCTGACGCTATATGAACATGAGGACCTATCGAGGTGCCATTCCCGATTTCAACATCATCCTCAATAACCGTGAACGGGCCAACGGTAACCCCCTCTCCGAGTACGGCACTCTTGCCGATCACTGCAGTTACATGAATACTGCTTTGCATATATTTTATTCTTTCATTGTTTCAAACTTTTCCACAAGGCTGGGCTGCTTCAGCTCCTTGGCAAGGAATTGAATGATGCGTTTAGCATCATCTTTCCTTCCAACATTTCGATATGCTCTTGCCAGAACATAAAAAAGACGTGGATCGGATCCTGGCGAAGAATGGCTTGTCAACTTTTCAAGATAGTTAATATACTGAGAGGCTTTCTCAGTTTTACCAAGACGAACATAAAGCGCAACCACCGAACCAGCAAGTTCAGGATTTAAGGGATACTGCGCCGGAGGAAGAAGTTTTCCCGAAGTATCAAGCACCTGCAACGCAAGCATTCCTCGCGGAGCATCTTTCAATGAACCTGAGACTTCACTTAATTTAAGCACCCCTTCAGGATCGCCAGCCAGTTCAAGGGCCAGCCTGACAAATAGAGGGGTATAGTTGGCACAAAGCCGTCTTGAGGTTTCTTCAAGAAAAACTTTCGAATTATTAATGTTTCTAAACCGGTATACCTCCATAAGATTTTTGTAGAGCAGTACCGGGTCAACATAGCTCATAGGATCGGCGCTTTTAATCGGCACAACCTTATAAACAAGCCCGTCAAGACGTAAATAGCCCTCAAGCCCTATCATGCTTTCAGGATCCACTGTCAGAGCAAAATAAATCGGTCGGTTAGAAAAGTTGTTCATGAGTATTTCATAAACAGCAATATCCTGCGGTCGAAAATACCCCTGCCCATTATAGGTCATTCCAGGCTTCAGCAACCATGACAGAGTATCAACCGGCTCAGACGGTAATTTATATCCATGGAGGCGGGACTCGCGTACCAGTTTCTGCTTGGCAGCGAATGCCGGAAGCATGGCATCAACCGAATCAATAGGCATATAGGTAATGCCTGCAATCTCGCCATCGCTCAAACTGAATGCAACTGGTTTTGCACCCCTCGGTCTGGTGTTTTTCAACTGTTCAAGATACCAGCCCGTGTTAGCCAGGCTCAGGTTAACCACGCGTACATCGGTTCTGATGCCCGTGACCTCCTGCAAATACCACAAGGGAAAAGTATCGTTATCGCCATTGGTAAAGAGAATCGCATCTTTTTCACAGCTCTGCAGCATATTCCAGGCCCAGTCCCATGGGACATAGTTGCCCGACCTGTCATGTACCCTGTAGTTTACCTGAAGCATCCGTGCATTGATCAACAGAAAAGCTCCTGTCACCGTCAGCACGGCAACAACAATCTGATTCTTCCGTCCAGTAATCTTCAACTGTTCAGTCATCCAATACCAGATACTTTCTACCCCTATCCCTATCCAGAGGGCAAATGCAAAAAAACTGCCCACATAACTATAGTCACGCTCCCGCGGCTGAGGTTCAGTCTGGTTAAGATAAATCACAAGCGCAGCACCTGTAAGCACAAAAAGCGCAGAAACCACAAGCCCCATCTTCCATTGTCGCCTGAAATGTGAAATCGCGCCGACCAGTCCCACCAGAAAAGGGATCCCCCAAAGCACCGACCAGTCGACTCCCGCGCCTTCCATATCATGTTCACGTCCAATGAACTGCCAGCCGAAATACCGGAAGTACATCTTCTTCATTTGATAGGTGACAAAATAATCGAGATCACTCGAGTACTGCTGGTAAAAATACTGATGTACCGGCTCCGGAGACCAGCGTCTGGGCCAGAGAGGCATCTCACCATACTGCTCACGATTGACGTACGAGAAAAAAGCCTCCGGTGTAGAAGGATTGTTTTCGTTGAGAGGAGGGCCAGCCTGCGCACGAACATAGATCAGACTATAGGAGGTATACCCGATAATAATGAGAAAAAGCGATATGAAAACAGTATTCAACAGCACCATACGATGTTTGTGTGAATACCATGTACCATAACCAAGTATTCCAATAAGCAGGAAAAAACCCCACCATGAGGTCAGATGAAGCAATACTGGCAGCCCTCTGATGACTCCGATGTAGATCAGAAAAAAGAGTCCAACCGCCGCGAGAACAAACAGGGAAAACGATTTAACCGTAACTTCATATTTCTTGACATAGTAAACCACTGCAACAGCAAATATCGCAAGCAGACTAAGCAGATGTACTCCAATTGAAAGCCCTATAACATACATGACCAGCAAAAGCCACCGTTCGTGACCGGGCTTGGGATCCTCTTCATACCATCGAAGGATCAGCCATACAACTATAGCCGTAAAAAATGATGACGGAGCCCATACACCCGCTTCAACGGCATTAAACCAGAAGCTGTCAGACAACGCAAGAGCAAGCGCACCGATGCTGGCTCCCCCGTATGCCGATATCTTTTCAGCCGGACTCCAGTTGTCAGGATTACTTTTACGATAAAGAATGATAAAACGTACCGTGATAAGATAGGTCAGCATCACCGTTGCTGAGCTTACCAGAGTACTGATAAGATTCACTCTTGCACCGGTATCACTGAAAAAAGGAATCATTGAAAACAGGTGCCCAATCAAAAGAAAGAGCGGTGCACCTGGAGGATGAGGTATCCCGAGGGTATAAGCCGTAGCGATGGATTCTCCGCAATCCCAAAAAGAAAATGTGGGAGCCATGGTGCGGAGATACAAAATCACAGCGGCAAAAAAGAGAACGGCTGCAAGCGTGCGGTTAATCGTCCTGTGTGTCATAAATAAAAATCAGTTCAATGGGCCTGTTACCCAAAAATAAAATCCCCGGCAATGAGATCGGCAAACAAAAAACCTTTCTCTGTCAGGTAAAGACGCCCTTCATGCTGTTCTATCCATCTTTTCTGCTCAAATCGGGCTATAGTTTCTGAAAGACGATGTCCTAATTTATTTTCTTTTCGCAAAAACTCAACATCAAGACCGCTGTTAATTCGAAGAGAAAGAAAAACCTGTTCAGTAAACCTCTCCTCTGCCGAAAGCTCTTCACGAAAAGCAACTGCATCCCCAGGAACGGCGATATAGCGGGCCAGGCTCGCAACATTTGCCATACGGGTCTCTTGCACTTCAGAAACCAGAAAACTATGTGCAGAAGGCCCAAAACCCAGGTATTGCTCCCGTTTCCAGCTTGCAAGATTATAGCGGGAATGATGGCCTGGCAAGCAGAAGTTAGACACTTCATAATGACTGTAGCCCTGATCGGCCAGCCTACTCTCAGCATGTTCATAAAAAGAAGCCTGCACAGCATCATCCGGTACAGTGATCTCTCCACGTAAAACATCCCGATAAAGCCGGGTTTTTGGCTCAACCGAAAGCATATAGACCGAAACATGCTGTGGCTGAAGCCCGAGAGTAGCATGCAGATCGGCTTCCCAAAGCGAGAGATCTTCTCCAGGAACCCCGCAGATAAGGTCAACACTTACCGACCGAAACCTTCGGATCGCACTGGCAGTTACCTCCTGCGACTCTTGAGCAGTATGCCCCCTGCCAAGTACCTGCAGTTTTTGCGGCGTGAACGACTGAACCCCAAGACTTAACCTCGTTATACCTGCCGCACGAAGCTCATCCATAGCATTACCATCAAGATCTTCGGGATTTGCCTCGAGTGCTATCTCAATATCGGGCGTAAAGCTGCACATACCGGCTACTTCATCCAGCCAGTCGGCAAGATAGCTCACAGGAACCATCGAGGGAGTACCTCCTCCGAAATGAATGGCGCTGATCGTCCGTCCTTTCAATTCAGACGACCGGGATGCGGTTTCAAGGAAAAGAGCCTTAAAAAAGGTATCGATAAGATTCGATCGCGTAACAAGATAAAAATCACAGTAGCTGCAGCGTTTTTTGCAGAAGGGAATATGAACATAAAGACTCAGCATGATCTGACGAAGCTGACATCAGCGAAAGGAAGGAAATCAGTCAACAGCAAGAATATGCTCCGTCACAGCTTTATAGAGATCATCAGCCACAAATTCAGGAATGATGTTGCGCTTCAAACAGAGCTCTTCCTCGTTATGCCCCGTTCTTACCAGTACCGGCCGCAGTCCGGCACGCATACCGCACTCCACATCAATCGTTTTATCACCGACAAAAAATGATGCGCTTCTATCAACAATAAGCCCTTCGGAAAAAAGATCATCAATGGCCTGTTCAACCATACCCGTCGAAGGTTTCCGAAACTCCATAAAACGATCATATTCAGGATGGGGGATATTCAGGATGGTATGGGCAGTAATAGCAACGATCAAAGCCAGCATTTTGAGCCAAAAGCAGCTCATTAAGATACCGGTTCACGTCTTCAACCTGCTCAACCGTCGCAATGCCTCGAGCAATACCAGCCTGATTACTGATAATAACAATATGGAACCCGGCTCTCTTGGCGAGCGCAATAGCCTCATCAGCACGATCAATCAGAATCAGCTGCTCTTTCGTAAAAATATAACTACCCGTATCCTGATTGATCGTACCGTCCCTGTCAAGGAAAAGAACCTTTATTGTCTGCACCATCACCCCCTATTCCTCAAGAATTTGACGGTACAGCTGAGCATACTCTTCGGCTGAATTTTTCCAGGTAAAATCCCTCGTCATCCCTGTATTAACAAGCTGCTCCCAGCTCTCCTCGTCATGAAAGCATTCAAGGGCCTCATTGAGTTTCCCCATAAGCGAGTCAACCGTATATTCATGAAAAATAAAACCCGACCCACTCTCTTTAGCAAAATCATCAATGGTTTCAACAATTCCTCCCCCGGCATAAGCGACAGGTATGGTTCCATAGTTCATGGCAAACATCTGGATCATCCCGCACGACTCAATCATACCAGGCATAAGCAGAATATCCAGCCCAGCTATGGCAAGGTGGAAAAAAGCATCGGAATATTCGGTATGCAGGCTAACCTGCTCAGGATGAGCATCAGCAAAATCCTGAAACACCTTTTCATATTTCTTATCGCCTGACCCGCTGATCACAAGCTGAATATCAAGAGCCGCAAGCTCTTCAAGACTTTTAAGAAGCAGCGACGCACCCTGAAACTCGTCAAAATTGGCAATGACCCCTACCAGAGGTACCCCTTCACGATACGGCAGACCTGCATCCTCAAGCAGAGCTTTTTTATTGTCAAGCTTGCCATCCATATTTTCAATTCCGTACCGCTTCTTGATAAGCTTATCAGTCGAAGGGTTCCACTGCCGATTATCAATGCCATTAAGAATACCATAAAACTTATCCTGATACTCTTCAAGAACCGGAGCAAGTCCAAACGCCTGCGGACCATCATGCACGATTTCCTCGGCATACCGCTTCGATGTCGTCGTAAAAAAGTCAACGTGTTCAACACCGGTATAAAGCATATTCACCTCATCATTCGTGCAATGCAAGGCCGAGCATACCTCATCTGGAAGAAGCTTCTGAAACGCCTTGTAGGGCACAATGCCCTGACGGTAAATATTATGAATGGTGAGTACCGTTTTTATATCCTTGAAAAACTCATGCGAAGCATAAACGGTTTTCAAAAGAAGGGGAATAAGACAGGCATACCAGTCGTGACAATGGATAATATCAGGTTTCCAGCCCAACCGCTGCAAGGTCTCAAGAACACCGACATTAAAAAAAACTACCTTATCAGCACTACCCTTCAAATCATTTCCGCTGTACAGATCAGTGAAAAGTCCATTACGTTTGAAGTATTTCTCGTTATACAAAAAATATGTCTGGATTTTGCTGGAAGGCAAAGCCGTGACTTTGACATTCAGCAAGTCTATTTTCTCCTTGAGATGAACCTCTATGTCGGATAGACGCAACACATCATGCAACCGGAACTTCCGGTCATTAATGGTGCCATATTTGGGCATCATGATGCGGGCCTCGAATCCTTCTTCCTCGATAGCTTGGGGGAATGATGCCATAAAATCAGCAAGCGCGCTGATTCTTACAAAAGGAGAAACTTCACCGGATACATAAAGAACTTTAATATTTCGTCTGGCCATCTATATCACAATCAATCTATAATTTTTCACGAAAAACTTTCATAGAACTACTTTAGTTTTTAATTTACGAATTTTCATAGACACATACAATCAAGCCTCTTTTACCAGAGAAGCGAAGGATTTTCATGCAGTGTACCTCCTCCCGTATCATGCACCTGTTCATGATACTCCTCCTGTGGCTTGCTGGAGGTTGCGCTTCCGATCGTCCGCCTACCGGAGGCCAAGTCGATACCACTCCATTGCAGGTGATCGTATCCAATCCCTCACCTTCTTCCGTCAATGCATCCACAGACAGCATCCACCTGACCTTCAGCCACTATATTTCCGGGCGGCAATTACTCAATTCTCTTGTCTTTTCGCCTTCCATCGGCACCTACGATTTGACAGTCAAAGGTAATGAGGTAGAAATAAAAGCACACAAACCCCTCGAAAAAGGTCGCACTTACATCATCACCCTCGATAAAAACCTCAAGGACTACCGCGGTCGCACCTTTCCAGGCCCCTATACCCTTGCATTTTCTACCGGCCCTGTAATCGACACAGGAAGAATCAGTGGGAAAGTCATTAACGAAAATTTTTCTCCCGCCTCCAACGCACTTTTGTTTGCATATACCGATAGAAATAAGTCCTCAGAAACAGATAACTTACTCACCAGAGAACCTGATTACCTTGTACAGGCAAACTCCTCCGGCGCCTTCTCTTTCAATCATATCAGCCCCGGGTCCTACAAAATTTTTGCCGTTAACGATCGAAACTCAAACCTTCATTATAACCCTGCAACAGAAGAAATCGGCTTAAGTAATGCATCCATTATTCCTGCAGGATCTTCCAACCTGATATTCAGGCTTGATGGAGTACAAAACAATACTGATGGACTTCTGTCCTGTACACCTCTCGAAAAGCAGCTACTCGAAATAAAATTCGGACGTCCGATAAACATAACCTCATTTAACCCTGCAAAGCTTGAGATTCGTCATGCGGTGTCACATACCCTGATTCCCGCTGTTACCTGGTTCAGTAAAAACCGCTCATTGTACGACCAAGAATTTCTTATTGTTACCGATAGGCTCCAACCCAATCAACCCTACCTCATCAATTACAGCACGAATGAAAGCCAGGGAAAACCGAGAACAATCCCATTTTATGGTTCATCCCGGGCTACAGGAAATCGCCCTGTTTCAGTAACCATCACCCCCGAAAACAAAATTGACCCAGCATACCTTGACCGGGCATGGCCGACACTCGGTAAAGCCGTCATCATTAATTTTTTTACTCCAGTCTCCGAATCTGCACTCAACCAGACCATAACCTTTTCAGAAACAGGCATCGGCAAGCAGAAACCCCTCCACTTCTCATTGATAAAAATTGACCCCCGCACGTTTGCCCTGAAACCAATCAACGGATTTGTACCGGGTCACTCTTACATCGTCAACGTCAATCTCGGAATAGCAAAACCAGTAGTTTCACAATTCAGGACTGCCGACAAAAAAGATACCGGAAGCATCACCGGAAAAGGACAGGCTTCTGGAAAGTATGTTGTCATCGAGGCAAAAGTATCAGGCTCAACATCAACGTACAGCACAACCGTACTCTGTAACCGAAACGGAACATTTCGCTATGCATTCCCTGAACTCCCGCCCGGCATTTATACCGTCAGTGCATTTATACCATCAGGCATTAAACAGCCCGCCGCTTACCAACAATGGAATCCAGGATCAATTAAACCGTATACACCAGCGGAACCATTCTGGTTTTATCCCAATCCCGTACATGTGCGGACAGGATGGACAACAGAGAACATCGATATTGCTATCACGACATCCCGGTGACAATGAAGTTTTTTCCTTGAGCTTCAGAGAACTATCTTCCAACCGGACATTTCAATGCCAAATAAAACAGATTTTATAGCGAATGAACACACCGTCTAAAATAGGACCTAATTCCATTATCCAGACCGTTGCCGCTCTTGAAGCAAAATTCGGGAAACCCAAAACTGAAACTATTCTTAAAAACATCGGCCAGGGGCACTACATCGGAAACCTCCCCACAGAGATGATAGAAGAGTCAAAATTTCATGCACTCGTCACCGGCCTGCAAAAAGAAATTGGCGATACAAATACCTCAAGCATCCTGCAGGCATCAGGAGAACGAACAGCCCGGTACCTTCTCAAGGTCCGCATACCCGGCATCTTCCAAAAATTCCTGAAACTTCTGCCGCCCCGCCCGGCATTCAAGCTCTTCCTTTTCGCCATCAGCAAAAACGCATGGACCTTTGCAGGAAGCGGCGAATTCAGCTATACCATGACTCGCCCTCCCGAAATAACCGTCAAAGTAACCTATCCTACCCATCCAGTAGTCGGTAACTTCTACCTCGGCACCTTCACCATCCTCCTGCAGGAGTTAGTCAACCCAAAAACCAAAATCAAATCCAACATCCGTCAGGAAAACAAAACCATCCGCTGCCACTACCGCTGCGAGATCTGAACGCTACGAAAAAAAAGCAAAGCGGCAGGTTTAAACCTGCCGTCAAGGCTTCCACTGCAAATTTATTTATTGTTCTCTTGACAGCGGACACACACTAATCATTCGTTCCCCCGAATGCCGCCCTCTTTTCAGAAAATCCTTTTCCAGACGATGGAATGTGATGATCGAGCAAATAGTTAGTCTGGTGAATCAGGCAAACTGCAATATTAGACTCGACAACTCACTATCAAGACTGGATACCGGGTCATCAAATACAGCAACACGATCCGCGTCGTCATACTCTGACTCCGAATTATTCCCCCTCAAGAGATAAAAAAAAGAGAAAGGAGACAGGGCGTAAAAAAAGCGGATCAGTTGATCCGCTTTTTTTATTTCTCAGTATAGTGACTCTTACTGCCAACCGCCGACCATGGCAAAGATTTCACGGTCGCCTATCGGTACTGGAACCGCGGCTACTGGATTTTCCTGGATAAGAAAATCGGCAATATCGTTATAAGGAACAAGACACTCTTCCTTGTCTGAAGAATCCTCCATAGCAAACATGGTTTTACCAGCAAACCGACTTTTGCGGATCAATTCATGATAAGGCACCTTTGCAAGCAACCGTGTTCCTACTTTTTCGGCAAACTGGTCCAACATGTTTGTACCACCACCGGTTGTGTAGTCAACCCGGTTGGCAACAATGCCCGCAAGTTTCACCTTGTACCGCACGCTTTTCTGCTGGATAGCCATACAGAGCCTGTTAGCCGCAAAAATACTATCGAAATCGTTCGTAGCAATAATGATGGCATAATCGGCATAATTCAACGGAGCACTGAACCCGCCGCACACCACATCACCAAGCACGTCAAAAAGAATCACATCATATTTATCATAAAGACCAAGCTCTTGAAGCAAGGTAACCGATTCACCAACAACATAGCCTCCGCAACCGCTTCCAGCAGGAGGGCCACCAGCTTCAAGGCAGTCAATACCGGCAAATCCTGTTTCGATAATATCCTCAGCACTCAGCTCCTCATGATGAAAATCAACTTCTTCAAGAGCTTCAATAACAGTTTTCTGCAGTTTCCCGGTAATAGGAAACGTGCTGTCATGCTTGGGATCGCAGCCAATCTGCAGTACTTTCGCGCCCTTCAGGGCCAGTGCTGCTGAAATATTGGCGCTTGTGGTACTTTTTCCTATGCCGCCCTTCCCATATACGGCTAATACTAAGCTCATAATAATAACAGAGAAATTGATTGATAGAAAAACCTTACCCGCCGAGAGACTCTTTTGCCTTTCGGAATACCTCTACAGTTACAATGGATTCGCCATTTTCACGAGCAAAAGCATCAGTATTTTTCCTGACCTTCTTGCGAACAAAAAACGGCACTTTCTTAAGCATGGTTTCAGCATCATCCGACCACTTCATCTCTCCATCTTCAGCAACCAACTCTTTATCAACTTCGATAGTCGAGGCAACATGCCCATTCTCGCTGAACGTCTCAACTTCAGGCAATGGGGCAACCTCGTTCTCCTCATATTCCAGACCGGCATCACCGAAAAAGTCAATCAGATGCTTTTCAAGACCAAGTTTACAGGAAAGATACACCCTGTCTGCAATAACATCAGAGCCATCAAAACCGAAAAATGGATAATAACCTAGCAGATGATTCTCAATATGTGTCGGTGGACAGATCACCATACAGGGAACATCAAGCTTGCGACAACTGTGACGCTCCATTTGTGTGCCACACACAAGATCAGGCATTTCATCGTCAATAATTTTCGCAACATCCTGGAAACGGTCAGTTACAATGAGTGCCCCAGGAAGATAACCCTCCAGCTCTTTGCGCACCCAATCCGCATGACGCTCCATATAGGTACCTGCACCTATAATCTTCATACCAAGCTCATCGCGCAAAAACTTCACCAGAGCAACCGTATGCGTTGCATCGCCAAACACAAAAGCACGTTTGTTACTGAAACTTTCCATATCAGCGGTCCGGGCAAACCATGGCACACCACTGGGAGCACTCAGGCCATCAAGCGAAAACGCGCTGAGCTTAGGTAAGGTGATTGGAGGAACCCCCCTTTCAGCACCTGTAATATTAAGCTTCTCGATAACAGAACGGAGCCATGCAAGAGTAGGTTCAACTCCAATCGGAGCATCATAGAGCGCCGGCATAGCAAACCTATCAGCGAGATATTCCGCTGCCGTTAATCCAATCTCCCGATACGGAGCAATATTGAGCCAGGCAGCCGGCAATTTCTTTAAATCATCTATCCCTGCTCCCCAAGGGGCAACAACATTCACCGTAATACCAAGCGTCTGCAGCATGCGCCGGAGGCTGGTGATATTAGCACGCAAATGAAATCCAAGAGAGGTAAAGCCAAGCAGGTTTACTGATGGCAGAAGTGTTTTTTCCTGAGCTACTGCGTAACGTTTCACCAGTTCGGTAAAAAGTCCATCAGCCGCCTCATTTTCCGATACCCTGAAAGGATTCAGTGCATAAACCAGAACCTTTTCCGGCGGCAGACCTGAATGAGCTGCCAGCTGATGGAGGTCTTCCTGAAGAAGGGCTGTACTGCAACTCGGAGCAATGACAGTAAGGTCAGGATGGTAATGGTGATCCACCTGCTGAAGTGTTCCGGGAAGTCTTGAAACTCCCTGGGCAAGGTCTCTTCCCCGAACCACACTGATCGACAATCCCGGAAAATCCGGAGTTCGTTCAAGCATACTATAGGTAGCCGTGATGTAATCATCACCCTGAGGGGCATGATACACGGTGTGAACCCCTTTCATACTGTTGGTGACTCGGCTGATACCATGGAGGGCAGTTCCCTCATAGAGCCAGAAAGCTAAGCGCATACTCTGTAACGTTTGTTATTGCATTTCCTTCCGTGAATTATTCAGCGCTCGGCATAACACCTTCAAGCCATACTTCCCTATCGAACGCGGGCAGCTTGCTGCGGCGCTGGAGCGGTGAAACAAACAAATTAGCCAGAGGAATAACCCCCGACCAGCTATGAATAGGCATAAGCATAAACTCCATGCTCCACTTGACAACAAAGCCATGGCCAGCAAAAGGATTGGCTGTCATCAGCGACGTAACAATCAGATCAGGCTGGATACGTGTAACATCCTCAAGCTGACGATGAAAGTTAGGCTGCTCAACAACGCGAACCCCGGCAAGAGCCTCAAGTTCACGAGCATGAAATTTCTTATTGATATAGGCACTGCTGCACTCAACCACATCAGCACCAGCGCTTTTAAGAAAACGGGCAAGCGGTAGCTCCATCATGGTATCGGCAGTCAGAAAAACCTTTTTATCCTTAAGGAGCTCCGTCTGACTGCGGATCTTCTCCCAAGCAGCTTTTTCGCGATCGCGAAGATCAAGAGTGATACCAAACTCACGCGCAAGATCCTCCCAGAAAGCCCTGGATCCATCCGGACCAAAAGGAAACAGAGAGTGCAGAACACGCGCTCCACGTTCACGTTCCAGCTTGACGGCAACCCTCGAAAGGTAAGGCTGAATCGGAGCAAGTACCGTATCAGGACCGATAGCAGGCATTTTGTCAAATCTGGATTCAGGAAGAAAACCCCCAACTTTGATCCCAAGCTCTTCGGCCTCCGCCCTAAGGTCATCAGCCGTAGCATCATTCACCGAACCGAGAAAAACCACACTTTTCTCCCCTGCAGGAGCTACGGGACAAAACGGCACAAGAGCGTGCAGCACCGAGTCTTCAGCCTGAGTGAAATTATAGACCAGACCACTGGCCGGAACAAAAAGCACTGGGACATCCGAAGTACTGAGATGATGGGCAAGGCCCTTGAAGTCGACCTTCATAACCTCAGGGGTACACGATGAGAGAAGAAAAATCACCGACGGATTATGGTCAGCCTTGATTTCGCGGATAATCTCTTCAAGGGTGGGCTCATTCTTGGAAAGGTCACCCTCCTCCATAAGTGCAATACCAAAACGTGGCTTGGCAAAGATCATCATACCAAGAGCATTCTGCAGAAAATGAGCGCAGGTATGCGTACCGAGAATAAGAAAAAAGCTGTCCTTGATCTTCTGATACATCCAGCCGACACAGGCAAGACCGCAAAAACTATGTGTAACGTTATCTTCCTTGATTATCTGAACATCACCGGAAACCTGCATCATGAAGTGTTTCTCCTGATAGTTACTGCCCTGCAACAACTCCATCGGTGATGGGGTGCAAAAGCGTTACAACGACCAAATTAAAGAATGTGAAGATAAATTTTTTTCGCCAATCCCCCTACTCTGCAGAAGGGGCTATTTTCGCTTTAACAGAAGCCGTTTTTTCTCCAAGCCTGACAGTCCGATCCCGACGGTCATCGATTTTCAAAACCGTATAAACACGCTTACCGCCTTTACTGAACGAAAACTCATGGAGTTTCATCGCAAGTTCAAAAAGCAGATGCGCCGGCCCTTCAACCGTCGTTCCCATATCATGCAGCCGGTAACTGCAACCACTCGCAGCAAGAATCTCCTGTAAACCGGCCACAAAACCACTCAAGCTCCCCTCTTTACTGTCGAGGGGAATAACAGCAATATCCATCAAAGCCATGGTAGATAAACTCGAAGGTTATCTAAAAACAGTCTCATCCCGTCCCGGACCAACAGAAATAAAAGTAACCGGCACCTGCAGTTCATCCTCAAGGAACGTCACATAATTCTGCGCTTCAGGCTGCATTTCAGAGAACTTCCGGCAAAGAGCATTCGATGCCACCCAGCCCTTCAATGTAGTATACACCGGTGTTACCCTTGACAGAGTCTGATGATCTGTTGGAAAATCATAAATCTCCTTACCATCAAGCATATATGAGGTACACACCTTCACCTCTTCAAACGTGTCAAGCACATCAAGCTTCGTCAGCGCAATTTCCGTAACACCATTGATCGTAAGCGAATAACGAAGAGCAACAAGGTCTATCCATCCACATCTGCGTTTTCTGCCAGTCGTCGCTCCAAACTCGTGCCCGATCTTGCCAAGAAGATCACCAGTCTCATCCAGCAATTCAGAAGGGAAAGCCCCGTTACCAACTCTTGTCATATACGCTTTGCAGACGCCAATAACCTTACCAATATAATTAGGCGCAATACCAGATCCGGTACATGCCCCACCAGAAGTCGGGTTAGACGAAGTCACATAAGGATAGGTTCCATGATCGACATCAAGCAAGCAACCCTGGGCACCCTCAAGCAATACAGTCTTTCCTTCCTGGAGCTGCCGGTTAAGATATAACTGGGTATTAGTCACATAAGGATCAATAATCTTGTCGAACTCCTCGTACTCGCGCACCATAGTCTCGACATCGATCTCTTCCTTGTCATAAATATTTTTAAACAGTTTATTCTTGGCCGCAAGGTTTTCCCTGAGTTTTTCCTGCAGCACTTCAGGGCTGAGCAAGTCAACAACCCTAATACCGTTGCGAGCAAACTTATCCTCATAGCTCGGTCCGATACCCCTACCGGTAGTCCCTATTTTCTGGTCACCCTGGGCATCTTCGTGCAAGTTATCAAGCCGCTTATGGTACGGCATAATAAGATGTGCATTATGGCTGATAAAAAGCCTGCCAGTAACCTCAAAGCCAAGCTCCTCGACCTTTTTAATTTCATCGAGCAATGCGCCGGGATCAATCACAACCCCATTACCAATCACACAAACGCACCCTTTATGAAAAATTCCAGAAGGAATAAGGTGCAGAACGACGGTTTTATTATCAAAACAAATGGTATGCCCGGCATTAGCCCCGCCTTGATAGCGGACAACAATATCATACTTGTCCGAAAGGTAATCAACGAGCTTCCCCTTACCTTCATCACCGAACTGTGTGCCAACAATAACGGTTGCAGACTGTGACGGTGTCCTGAATTTTTTTGATTCCACGACGATTGTTTTTTTAACAGATATAATGATCAAAATGAGCCAGAAGCTCACTCTTTCCCTTCCCGGAAAAAGATGAATAATTTACAATAAATTTAGCTTTAGCCGCGCAACTTTCCATTATACGCCGAGTCTGAACCTTCTCCCTTTGCGTCAACTTGTCATACTTCGTCAATACAATACCATAAGGCTTTTCATGAAACTCAAGAAACTCTATCATAGCCCTGTCCGACTGCATGGCAGGATGGCGCGAATCAAGAAGCAACACAATCAGCGAAATACTGTACCGATTTTCAATATAGGACGAAAGCAGACTACCCCATGCGGCTTTCTGTTCATGCCCCACAGCCGCATAGCCATAGCCGGGTAAATCAACAAAATAAAACTGGTGGTTAATTAAAAAATAATTGATCAGTCTTGTTTTACCGGGGGTTGAACTTGTTTTTGCAAGACCTTTAACCTCAGTAAGTGAATTAAGCAACGTTGATTTACCTACATTGGATCTGCCTGCAAAAACGATTTCAGGACATGATCCCTCCGGAAGGCCGGAAAGAGCGGAAACACTGATGTGAAAGGCAGCGTGAGTAATCTTCATACAAATGAAAAAGCGGTCGGACAAAAAAGAGCAATAAAAAGGAAGCTAAAAACCTTGCGTTAAAAACCCAAATGTTTAACTTTCAACCAGCTTTTTACGCATTACCAACACCTCCACAAAAAAGGAAGAACAGCAGAAGATGTCACTTTTCATTTACAATTCCCTCACGAGAACCAAAGAAAAGTTTGAACCACTCCATCAGGGGATCGTGAGCATCTATGTATGTGGACCTACCGTATACGGCCATGCCCACCTCGGTCATGCGAAAAGCTATGTATCATTCGATGTAGTTGTCCGCTGGCTACGCCATAAAGGATACCATGTAAAGTATGTACAGAACATTACCGATGTCGGACACTTGACCGACGACGCCGATGAAGGCGAGGACAAAATCTCAAAACAAGCCCGCCTCGAAAAAACAGACCCGATGGAAATTTCGCAGTTCTATACACGAAGTTTCTATGACGACATGGACCAGCTCGACGTTCTCCGGGCAAATATAGCTCCCGCTGCTACAGCCCACATTCCCGAACAGATAGCCCTTGTAGAACGATTGCTTGAAACCGGTCACGCCTATGAAGTAAACGGCAACGTCTATTTCTCCGTTGAGTCATTTCCCGGGTATGGAAAGCTCTCAGGCCGCACCGATCAGGAGGCTTCACAGTCCGGAATCAGGGTAGAAACGCGCTCTGAAAAACGCCACCCATCAGACTTTGCATTATGGAAAAAAGCAGAGCAGGGCCATCTTATGAAATGGAAATCACCATGGAGTATCGGCTATCCCGGATGGCATCTCGAATGCTCGGCAATGTCCATGAAATATCTTGGAGAAACCATTGACATTCACGGTGGCGGCATGGAAAACAAATTTCCCCACCACGACTGTGAAATAGCCCAGTCCGAAGCAGCAACAGGCAAACCCTACGTCAGGTTCTGGATGCACAACAACATGGTGACTGTCAATGGCATAAAAATGGGGAAATCCCTGAAGAACTTCGTCAATC
>JAPLFE010000118.1 GCA_026390855.1 Chlorobiales bacterium
GGGTTGTAAGTAAAACGGAGCATTTCACGTTCAAATATTGACAAAGAACACTTTCTACCAGATCATTAAGATTGAAATCTTGATCTGTGCCATTCGGCACGATAATCTTGATCTCAAAAGTCTATTCTTAGAGGTTCCCTACAGTTACTTTATTACTCGTAGACGCTGAAATTGTACCGTCTGTAATTGAAAGCGTTACGGTCAGGCTTGTGTTATCAACATCGGCAAAAGGAATACCAGTGAAAGTTAAGTTTCCCGCCACATCTTCGGTAACTGTAAAACTAGACGGGGCGATAACGGTTGGTGCATCGTTAACAGGTGTTACCTTAACAGTCAATTGATAGTCATGAGAACTTATGTCGTTAGTACTATCAATTACTTTAAAGTTAAAGTGGGTATAGGGATCGCCAAAGTCATTAGCACCCGGCTCAAAACGCAGTTTTCCATCCTTGATATCTGCAACAGTAATGATGTCATCTTTGTGCACATCAACCCAATTCCCCGGGCTTTCGAGGTATTTCAACGCTCCAGCTGTTTCCAATGTTGTTATTTTGACCGAGGTGAACGGATTATTATTGGGGTCTGTATAGTTTCCGAAGTCTTTCACTGTCAGAATAATCTGGGTATCCTCAGAAGTTGTGACAATTGTATCCGTGCTATCTGGCTTGTTGTTGCTGGACTCAGGCATTGTATTTCCTTGATTTTATGTTATGAATGATGTAAAAGTTTTACTGTGATCCGTTTTCAAAAATTCAAAGAACTATCAACAAAAACGGTTTGAGCCTTTCGTAAAAAAATCCGTATTAACTACTCTTGTTATGTATAAGGCAACTGTAAGACAACATTGATCTTGTTTTAGCATTCTTAGAAGAGTGATTCCGAAATGCCTATAAAATTTTTTTATAATGATATAAGTACAATGATCTAAAACACATCAATTTCCATGCCACCTGAACAGGATCGCAGTATTACTATGTTATTGAGTACCGGGAAATACTGAATAAACCTGATCGCCTCAATAACACGGTGCCATTTTGAGACAATGAGGCAATTGAGACGTTTATTCCTTTGGGCAGGAATGGCGGTGGCTTTATCGTGAGGTATATGAAAAGGGGAAGGGGATATAACTATCAGCTTGCAGATAAAAAGCGCTGGGTATTAAATTTGCATAAGAATGCAGCTATGGTATTGTCGTACCTTAAGACAATAACCGCTCCATCCTGCCAGATTCCGTTTTCGGAATACCATTGGCTGTCGAGGGGATCACCCTGATTTTGATGAATATTGTGAACACCGTTTCCTGTTCTGAAAGGCTCCCCGAAAATAAACAGCTTCCGTGAAGCGATCAGAAGAGGCTCAAGATCCTTGAATGCAGCTGGGCCTGTACCGTTTTTCCAGGAATCACTTAAAGCTGCGGCCACGTTTTCGCTGCGATTTTCTGAATCAGGCAGAACAAGCCCGGACTCACTCTTAGACTGAAATACGGGACTGAGATAGTAATCGAGAGCACCCGAACCAGGCACTGAATCAAGCGGGTGCCACCCTTCCTGGAGATGAAATACCTGCTGCAAATCGCCTGACTCCAGTTCTACCACGCGCCATTGTACGCCATGGGCATCCTTCTTGCAGTCAAGGTCTACCGGACAGCGATAAAATTTCTTTCCAGCGCGAACCTTAAGATTACAATGGTAGTATGCCTTCTGGTTAAAAACATGATCACAGTAATATTTCTGTAGCGTTCCGACCAAAACCCCATATCCGTCATAGAGTGGCATAAAGAACCTTTTTGTACGAAAACAGGTTATCAAAAAATAAAACAGCAAGTTACAGAACTACCTCACGGAAGCCAAACTGTATCCTTTCAAAGGAAGCTCTCTATCAGAACAAGCACTTTTAGTATACTAATAAATCTTATGGCGCTTGAGATTGACTAGGTAAAGGTGGGTTATACAGTGCGAATCGACATCAATTTGAAAAACACGACAGAAACTTCCCATGAATACTTCAGCGCAGAAGTTCCTTTACAGCGGAACTGAAACTGAGATAACACTTCATGCGGCGACACTCATTGTTGCTCAAGCATACCATGCAGTTATGGATCATGGATTTTTTTCTCTTGTTCTTGCAGGAGGAAACTCTCCCCGACAGCTTTATTGTCAGTTAGCGCTGGGAGTTGCTCCTGAAGTCATGGAACATTATGGGTTTAAGCTTCCCGGAAAATATAGAGATAACAGCAATGGGAAAATAACGTTGATGCCCTGGGAAAAAACATGGCTGTTCTGGGGAGATGAACGAAGTGTCCCGGTCGGGCACCCAGATAGTAACTATAGCATGGCTAAGGAGACGTTGCTTTCTGAGGCTCCAATTCCAGAGAATCATATTTTCAGAATGCCGGCAGAAAAAGACGATGGAGAGGTAGCAGCAAAAGAGTATGAGAAGACTATCCATGCTTTTTTTCAGACAGCAGGGCATCCCTCATTACTTGATTACCCGATCTTTGACCTTGTAATACTTGGGCTTGGTGAAGACGGACATACCGCATCATTGTTTGCGGACAATGCCGTAGCGCTTCAAGAAAAAAAACGATGGGTGCTTGCCGTCAATGAAACTCATGCAAAACCGCCAGGAAAGCGACTGACCCTAACGTTGCCGGTTATCAACCATGCCCGGAACGTTCTGTTTTTTACCACTGGCAAAGAGAAAGCCGAACTTGCAAAACAAATATTTCGCTCTGAAGAAAAAAGAGTTCCTGCCAGCCTCGTCAAGCTTAAAAACGGTAAAACGTTCTGGTTTACCGTTCAACTGTAAATCCTGACAGCCGATTCGGGGCCACGGGAATGGATTGGGTAGGACTCAGGTGGTGTACCCTTAACAGCTTCCCTTATGGCATCAACAATTGCCCATGAATATTCGACGCTGTCCTGCCGAATAAAGTTCATCTGATCTCCATTAATGGCGTCAAGCAAGAGACGATGATAAGGGGTCATGCCTGCTTCGGTAAACGATGTTTTGTAATCGAATTTCATGTAGACAGGATCGGTAATCACTGATTCCCCTGGTCGTTTTGCTCCGAATCGCAAAGCGATGGTTTCGTCAGGTTGAATGCAGAAAATCACCTGATTGGCTATGTAGCTGCAGCTTTCTGCAGGTCCAAAATAGTTCTGAGGAGGACATTTGAAGGTAATAACTATCTTGGTCACCGTTTCAGCAAGGTTTTTTCCTGCCTTTATAAAGAACGGAACATCCTTCCACCTCCAGTTGTCGACATAAAATTTCACTGCTGCAAAGGTCTCAACTGTTGAGTTCGGAGCAACATTTTTTTCAGAACGATATCCTTCGTACTGACCAAGAACAATAGACTCTTCGGCATCGCTGGGTAAAAACGGACGGATCGAACGGAGAAGCTTGGCTTTTTCATCGCGCACTGAATCTGCCGAAAGATCAACTGGCGGTTCCATAGCAACTGCAGCAAGAAGCTGAAGAGCATGATTCTGCATAATATCTCGAAGTAGACCAGCCTCTTCATAAAAAGCACCGCGATCACGGATCCCAAAATCTTCGGCTATGGTAATCTCGACATTGGCTATGTAATGACGAGTCCATAACGGTTCAAAAATCCCGTTTGAAAAGCGGAAGACCATAATATTCTGAACCGGTTCCTTGCCAAGATAGTGATCAATACGAAATATCCGATCCTCGCTGAACACCTCTCCGATAGCCACATTCAGTTCACGCGCTGTCTGCAGGTTTGTTCCGTAGGGTTTTTCAACAATGATTTTTCTCCAGCCTCCTCGGGAATCTTTTTTCTCTCCTAGTCCTGCATGATCAAGATTTTTTACAATAATCGGTGCCAAGTCTGGCGGTGTGGATAGATAAAAAAGAATATGCTCGGCTAACCCCACGTCGGGTGAAAAATACATGAGCTCTCTGTAAAGATCGTTATAACCTTCGCTATCCGTAAGATCAAGCCTTACATAAAACAGCCTGCGACTGAATGCCTTAAAATGCGGTTCATCCAGAAAAGCACCCGAAGAGTGTGTGATGAGTTTTTCAAACACTTGTGCACGAAATTCATCGTGAGAGAGATCGGCTCGCCCGACACCTATAATTCGGTATTCTTCGGGCCAATGCCCCCATTGGGCAAGTTCAAAGAGAGAAGGAAAAAGTTTACGACTAGCCAAATCGCTGTTAGCGCCGAAAATAACAACAGAAAAATTATCGGGTTTTTCCTGCATGATGGTGTCCAGTTAGGGTTTTTCACTGAAAGCATGTCCACCAAACTCATGTCGCAAAGCAGCCACAAGCCTGTCTGATACATTTCCTTCGTTACGAGAACGGTAACGAGTGAAAAGAGATGCGGCAATCACCGGAATT
>JAPLFE010000031.1 GCA_026390855.1 Chlorobiales bacterium
ATTTCAAAGTAAAGCTCAGCTGCCAGCGAGTGTTCTTATATAGGCGACAATAAACTCCACTTCCTCACTGTGAAACGATTTACCCCAGGGTGGACACATGTTCGACTTGCCAACCGAAGCGGATCCTTCATTTATCGCCTTAAAAATTACCTCATCCGGCAAAGTTTTCATAAAGGCCTTGTCGGTAAAATTGGCAGGCGTAGGAGTCAAACCATAATACTGACCACTTCCATCACCGGTTTCACCATGACACACTCCACAATAGTGGGAATAAAGCCGCTTACCTTCCTTTAAAGCATAAGGAACCTTTGTAGCTGTGGCAGCCGAATCAGCTGCCACAGTTGCTGAAGAAACCTTTTTTGTACCAGATTTGCCCTGCTGCTTTCCGCAACCGGCGATCATAAGCACTGAAAGTGCTGAAAGAAGAGCGATCTTCCTGAATTTTAGGGTTGTTTGCATCACTTGGCACTCAGTTTCAGGGTCATCAAAAAGTTTGTTAAATAAATTCGTTCAGTCTCTGTGAACCCATAGTTAGGCTCAACAATATCAGGTTTAAATTTCCTTGCATTTTCAAGATGCTTGAAAATAAAGCCTTGAGTTAACCTATTACCAACGTTCGTCAGGTTTGGCCCAAGAGCACCACCGTCTGTCCCAACCTGATGACAAGACCTGCACCCTTTGAGATCATAAAGCTGCTTGCCTTTGGCAATCTGCTCATCCTGAGTAATGGTATTAATTTTTGGTAATACTTTCGGAATATCATTCGTAACCAGCTCCTGTTGGAAGAAATTAATTACGACATCAACATCCGACCTATTCGTATCCTCGACCTTCTGTTGTCCGAGGTTAAACTTGGGCATAGTCACCTTTGCCACAGGTTTTCCCGAGGTCAATCCAAGCTTCGGCATCTGCTGCAGAAGCGGTCGGATCATATCAGGATTAGCAAGGAAAGTGCGAATCCACCCTTCCTGAAGCTTACTTCCTGCAACTGATAGGTCAGGTGCGTAATCAGCTCCGATTCCACGAATTGAGTGACAGTTAGTGCATTTGACATCAGCAATAACTTTTGCAAAGTCACCAGTGAATTTATACGAAGAAACACCAGCCATCCTGTCCAACTCCTGACGTGAAGGCACAAGGAAACGAGTTGGCACATTTGCATCGGTAAATCCATAAAGAACTGCGGCCAATTCATTAATCTCCGACTCAGCCAGACGGAAATTAGGCATCCGTAATCCAAGTCTGTAACCTCTCGGATCTCTCAGTTTCTGTTTGATGTAACTGAGACGATCATTAGGAATCGACTTTTTCAGTTTACCAAAATCAAGCATATCAACCGGCTTACTACCAATAGATGATAATTCCATTCCGATCTTTTCACGCATTTCGGTATTCCTCAAGAAGGTTACCCCCTGTTTCTTCAGCGAAGGTGCAACCTGAACCATATCCTCCATTCCCTGAAGTTTATGGCAACCATAACAGCCATACTTCAAAATTAGGTCTTTTCCCTTTGCGATAGAAGCCGCCTTGATTTCAACAGGCTGAACATATTTAAACTCTGCCTCTTCATCCTGATACTCGGTTGTTAAGTAAGCAACCAAGCCATTTATTTGTTCGTCAGTAAACCGGAACCGAGGCATCTTTGTACCAGGGAAATATACATTTGGATTCTTGATCCAATTGAACATCCACTCCTTGTTTGCCTTGCTACCAACCTTACTTAAATCAGGTGCATAGACCTTGGTATTGTTGCCGCCTCTTCCACCAGTGACATGGCAAAGATTACAGCGTGACTGGGCCCACAATGCCTTACCTTCCTCAATCAGCTTTGCATCCGGCTTCGATTTAGCATTATCAACATCATGGCGAGTCGTCCCAGACATGCTGAAAAGATAATCAGCAATGGCTTCGGCCTGATCTTGTGTAAAGTAAAACTTAGGCATCCTCGCAGTCGCGAAATATTTCTTTGGATCAAGAAGCCAGTTAACTGCCCACGAATAATTAACCTTAGTACCAACCTGAGTCAGAACCGGACCAACATCTCCAACTGTTTCATAACCAGGAATCTTATGGCAGCTGTAACAGCCATACTTCTTAATCAGCTCTGTGCTTTGAATAATCCTTTCTGCGCCGCGAAGCCCTTTGATGTCACCATGACAGTTCAAGCAGGATGTCTGAGTCATATCACCCTCAAGCATTGGTTCATCCCAATGTTTCACATTACCATGAGCTTTTGCTGCGGATGTCGTAGCACGACCTTGTCCACGATGACAGAATGTGCATCCAAATTTCCCAGGGTCATGGTGGTCCAGATAAACAAAACTTGCAGGATGCCTTGTAAATGGTTGTTTTCCCGATATCTGACTTTTGCCATCTATTCCAATATGGCACGACTGGCAACGATCCGCTTTATCAATATCCTTTATATGAATCTGCTTGATCTCAATCGGAACCTTTCCATTATTTGCAATTTTCTCCTTTTTCTCCTCAAGACCATTTTTCATGTTTTCGATCTCAGTCTGTATCCCCGCTTTCACAGCTGTAAGCGCATATAACGAAACCTTGATCGAATCCTCGCCCTTCTGCTGCGCCGCTACCCGCAATCCTACCGCGTCAATACTGCGCTGAAGAACATCCATTTTAGCCTTATAATCGGGCTGCTGAGTTTTGGTAAAGTAGTACTCAGTTTCAAGAAACTGACCCCGTAAATCTCGAAGCTCTTTCTGGCTTTTCGTCAATTCCAGATGAGCAGCATCCAACTGACTGGTCAGCTTGGAATACTTATCCTGAACATCTTTGCTTTGAAAAACAGTTTCTGCTTTACTGAGCTTCGCTTCCAACTCAGCAAGTTTTTTATGTCCACCTGCTCTTTGAAACTCAACTACAGCACGCCGATAATCATTTTCAAGCTTATCATGCTTCAGTGTCTAATACTCCTCCTGGTATTTTTTCCATGGCCTCAAGCCAAACTCATCGTCCCAGACCACCCATACAGAGAGAGCTAACAGCAACACACTGAAAAACACAAAGAGATAGACTCTGAGGGATGAATTATTTTTATTCTCATTCGCCATTTTCAACAGTTTTTTTGGACTTTTAGAATGATCTGTTACCGTAACCGGATCTTAATAACCAGTGCTAAACGCTAAACCATGGAGTTATCCATACATACTTAATCAGAAAAACCAACCTGAGAACCATCTTTATCGGGATAGACATCATGGTTATAAACAAAAACACGATTGTGATGTACCGGATCATCCCCAACTGAGTTAACAGCTCTGGGTTATTCTTTTTCCAATAGCGGTAAGGAGCAATCATTCCTCCCACCATATACGATCCAACAACAAGAGCGCCTATTATAAATCCAGGGAGAGATCGTGAGTCAATCCCTACAAGAGCAGTCAAATCCTTTGTCGGTTCAAAAACAACTCTGGAGTGATCCCATTCCTGCCATGGCCAATACCACAACCACCCTGGTCCCCTGAAGAAAACGCCAATGACAATCAAAAGCAGCCAGAGAACAAAAAATCCAAAGGAAAAAATAATGACAGCATACTTTCTTTCTGCAAACGTATAGTAACCATTCCCTTTAGGATTGATATCGATATAGGGAATAGCCAGAAGGCCAACAACAATCAGTGAAGGCAAGACAACACCGGCAAGCCATGGATCAAAGTAAACCAGTAGTTCCTGAAGACCAAGGAAGTACCAGGGAGCCTTCGCAGGGTTTGGGGTTATAGTCGGATTTGCTATTTCCTCGAGAGGAGCATCAACAGCTATCGACCATATAGTAAGACCCACCATGACGACGATTGCAATAATAAGCTCAATGCGCACAAGAGGTTTAAACGTATCAACAAACTTATCGTTTTCGCCATCTACTGGAAGTCCAGCAGCAAGAAGCCTGTCATTCTGAAAGGCTTGCTGAAAAGCCCATACCATAAAAAAGCTCACCATAAAGATCATGATCACAATGGCGATATTATCAGGCTGGGTAATGATTTCAATAAAAGGGTTCATAATCTACTATGCCCGTTCTGTTATTTTTGAGGTTTTGAAATTCCGCCATCTTTTCTGACACGCCAGAAATGAACAAACATTAAAATGGTCGCAAAAAGCGGAATAGCGACACAATGCCAAATATAGGATCTGAGCAGAGCATTACCACCAACCTGAGCACCACCAAGGAGCGCAAAACGCACATCATTATATGGCGTTATATGCAGATACTCGCTGAACGGCCCCTGATATCCAAGCAACGGTGTAGCCGCGCCCATATTGGTTCCAACAGTGATCGCCCAGAATCCCAACTGATCCCAAGGTGTGAGGTAGCCAGTAAAACTCAACAGAAAAGTCATGACGAGAAGAATGACCCCAATACCCCAATTGAATTGCCGAGGAGCTTTGTAGGAACCTGTCATAAAAACCCGGAACATGTGAATCATCACCACAATAACCATGAAGTGCGCTCCCCAGCGATGCAGATTTCTGAGGATAACGCCAAACGGCACCTGAAACTCAAGATCCTTGATATCAGTATAAGCCTGATCAATTGATGGATGGTAATAAAACATCAATACAACACCTGTAATTACAAGAATGATAAAGGCAAAAAAAGTAATGCCGCCCATTCCCCAGGTAAACCGAAGCTTTACAGCACTTTCCCGAACCTGCACCGGATGCAGATGAAGAAAAACATTACCGAAAACAGCTTGAGCTCTATCTCTAACAGTATTACGATAATCCCGCCTGAATATGGATTTCCATATCAGATTTTTTTTAACCTTGTCAACTATCTCATTTTGGCTTTTCATAGTCCCGTACTTTTTATTTAAAAACAGTTTACTGGTACCCACGCAACCTCTTTAACTGCCTCTCATATTCAGCCTGATCCTTCCGCGAACCATCAGGATTAATCATATTAACTCCATCCCAGGGGCAATCAATGGCACAGATATTACAACCAGTACAACGGTGCTCATCGACTTCAGCAATACCCGTATAGTTCAAATCAGACTCAACAATAGTAATGCAGCTCGTTGGACAGGTCTGAACGCAAATTCTGCATCCAGTACAGAGTTCCGAAATAACTCTTGCCGCAGCACGCTTGCGGGCCCCAACCACCTTTTTCAGAGGTGATTGATCCTCTAGAGCCATTATTTTTTCATCATTACTCATGATTCATAACATTTCAATTACCAGAGAACCATTACACTCTCAACAAACTCTGAGGATAAAGCTCATTGGACTCCTTACCAGGAACACCCGGAAACTTTATCGTTTTATCAACCAGCAACTGACCATCTTCTGCAATACTTATTTTAAAGCGATCCATAGGTCTTGGTGCAGGCCCTTCAAAATTCAAACCTGTTATATAGTAACCGCTCCCATGACAGGGACATTTAAATTTTTTCTGCGCTTCCATCCAGCTTGGCGTACAACCAAGATGAGTGCACTTTGTCTCCATTGCAAAAAAAGCTCCATCCTGAAGGCGTATGATCCATGTACCATACTCCCTCTGGTATTGTGAATTAACCTGCCCTGGAGGATAATCTGCTGGAAGCCCGACCTTAAACTGTGATGGCGGTTCAAACAGAACCCTGGGGTAAAGGAACCGCAAAAAGGCCGCTGAATTTATGGCAAGGAATCCAGCAAGGCTCCCCCAACCCACACGAGTCAGAAATTTCCGTCGATCGCTGGACTCAGCCTGACCACCTTCAGCATTTTCCTGACCACTTATTTCTTCCTGTTGCTCTTTTACGAGCTCTCTGTCATCCTGCATAGCAGCTTTTTTTTGCTTTCAATGAGATCTTTTTAAAACCCAAACCTTAAGTTACAACAATTACACGGCACTTTGTGTTAGACATAAAAAAGGCATGCTGACAAAATGGAAAACTAGAAAACATGAATTAAAACATTCCCCTTTTTGCAAGCATACCTTCCTCACACAACAACAACTTCTGAAACAACTCAATGAGAACACCTTGCAAGTTTTAGAAAGACAGGTTCAATTCTCCGTCACTGGTGAATAAGAGAACGAACCTGCTTTTCCTAACTGTAATAATTCTTCCTGCTTCAAATCATGCTTAAAATGCAACAGAACCTGTCAACGTAAACGTATTTGCGTTGTTATATTGCGATGTTGTAGAAAGGGATGCAGGAGCAATATTTTTCGCGAATGCCTTATAAGATGCAGCTAAAGAAACATTGGCCCTGAGCCATGCGGTAAGTGATGGGGTCCATGTCGGATTTGTCAGTCCACCAGCAAGACCAAGTTCAGTGTACTTTACCCTTGCTAATAACCACGGATACACGTAATACCCCGCATCAACAGCATAGTTATTAAGTTTCAAATCGCGATCTCTACTATAGGCTACGCCAGCGGTAAAGTTGCTATAGTTCCCTGCAATATCAGCACCATAGACTAAGGTTTCTCCGGAGTAACCTCCTGTAAGAATACCATCCCTTGCACTGACAACACTGGCTCCAATGGCAAGACTATTATCAAGCCCTACATACTCATTGCCGTATGTACCACCAGCACCACTCAACAGACCAGCACCAAACAATTTGTATTTCAACCGAGCATATCTGGTATCATCAAGCCTGTTCGATGTTGTGTTTGCGGTAGTTACTCCCTCTTCTGTAGAATTAGTAGTTCCAGCACTCGCAACACCGGCAATCAGATTGAATCCGCCTTCTTTACCGACAGCATAATTGAATTCAGTTGCTGTACCTGAAGCCGGGAATATACCAGTATAAACCGAAATAGGCGTAGACAAGCCTTTGAATGCTCCGAATCCATTACCAAAACCAAGGTTCACTCCAGGTGAAAAAGCCCATGTTGCCCGAAGCTCAGTTACTGTTGCTCCAGCAGCGAAACGGCTTAGCAAGCCAACAACCGAAAGGTTTTCGCCTATTGTCCCACCGTACAGGATATTGACGTCAATAGGACCGCCCTGATTAAGAGTTTGAGGCGTCTTTATGGTACCATTCTTGGGACCTGAAGTATATTTTTGTTCATCAGCATAATTGACCATAGGTCCTGAGACCTGTAATGCAAAAGGAGCAAATCCTGGAATGTCTGTAGGCCATGGGGAATCAGGGAATATTTTTTTCCACCCCTCACCACCCATTTTTGTCTGTTCCTGCTTTGCGTGATCCTCTTCTTCACCACCTGGCCAGCGATAGCCATTGTTCTTGAACGCCTCACCAAACGCATTCCTGTTAGGGAATCCCGAGTGGCAGGTATAGCATGATGTCTGATACTTTCTCGCAAATGCTGGTACTGCAGAGCTATCCTGACTCCAGAACAGCGCAGGGACCATACAGAGCGACGCAATCGAGGCAAAGGTCGATTTTCTCATAGATCGATTTTTTTTGATTTGTTATAGTTGGCTTTTATCTAATACTGCTTTTTACTACAAGAGACACAAAATTCCCTGGAAATGCATCAAGGCAAATCCATATACCGCACCAGTATTTAGTGCATCATATCTTATGATTGAGCAACAACCAGAAGACAAAAAAGCCCGACTGGAGTTATGAAAGACAAAGCGTATTATGTGAGGGAACGCGGAATGATAGACATCATAATGTTATCACCCACCAATATTCGCCCCAGGAAATCGAAAACAGCAACGTAGAAATTTTGCACAACGTACCAACAAATCAGTATGTATCGATCAAGGCTAACATAAATATGGTACAAAATATCACAAAAAAAAAGCCGAACTACTTTTTCAAGTAAAAGGCGTTATGTTCAAACTCGGGAACAAAACAACTCGCATGTACGAGCACCCCCTTCCCCAACGCTGTAAAGCCAAAACCAAGGCATCTAAGAGGCATACAAACAACCTCAAAAAAATAGATCTCAATAATCTTTCATAAGTATAACAATTGTTAATTAATTGTTAAAATATTTTTTCAAATAAATTAACACAATCCATAATAATACGCAAATAATCCCAAACCACTACTCTCATGCGAACTTAATATGTACTTATGAAGAATACAAGGTAAAAACTTTTTAATAATTTTTTAACACAATCTATAAAAAAACATAAAAGTTATGTAATCACAAGCTAATATATAAACAAACATATAAGCTGTATGGCAGTTCACAAACCTTTACCCATAAAAATATATAATTAAATATATACGCATTGTTCAATTGAAAAAAACGACAATATGAACAGGAAAAAAGGGATCGACTGTTATTTGTTAAACTCTCTTTCCCCTCTTATATTTGTACGCTTCTACAAAAGCAACTTTTTGCATTATTCCGCAATTCTCGAAGTTTACAGGCAAGTACTGGTTTATTCTTTAAAAGTATTGCCTTTTATTTCACTAGTATCTATAAAAAGCGAGTCAGCTGTCAACGAATAGCCAAAACTTCAGGTTTACTAATCACCTGCATAGTTAAGTATCAAGTGATAGATAATCGGTGTAAGGCTTTTATTATTATATGTGGTCGATGATGCTACTTTTATTCTAAGAGCATCGCAAGCCCCATTCTGGGGTATTATTATTTAATAAGGTTAATTCAAGGTTTTCATTATGGTGGTTGCCCGGCGTCGCTGGTTTCAGATTCCTTGGGAGTTCAAAGAATCTGCACTTTTTACTGCTGTTTCTGTAATTGCAGGCTTTGTCATTCAATATGCCGCCTCAGGAAGAGGCATTGCAGCACCTCACTTGCCCTTCAACGCAATAGCACTTTCACTTTTTGCCATTGTGGTAATAAGCACTGGCCTAACTTTAAGGAACACTTCTATTGTAAAATGGTTGGGAGGAATTCCGCTTGGACTTTGTCTTATTCTTGCCGTTGCAATTCTCTCATTGATCGGTGGTGTTGTACCACAGCAAGCTGTTGCAAAAAACTCAATCACAGGATTATTAGGGCTGAACCAAATTTTTTCAAGCTGGCCTTTTGCTGTTACAGTACTCCTTTTTCTTGCGAACCTTGGCATTTCGCTTTCATGGAAATTTATCCCTTTCAAACTTAAAAATCTACAGTTTATACTTTTTCATGCCGGATTCTGGATTGCCCTTTCATGCGCCATTGTCGGGAGTTTCGATCTTCAACGGCTCGTCGTGCCTATTAATGTCGGAAAGGCCAACAACCTTGGCTATACGATGGAAAGTGAGGCACCTCAAAATCTGCCGTTTTCAATTTTTCTGCATGACTTTTCGCTTGAAGAGTACCCGCCTCAGCTGCTGCTTTATGACCCAAATAATGACAAACTCCTTATGGATAAATCGCAGGCCATTATTCAGGTCCGTAAAGGCACTACTGGAACATGGAAAGGAATTGATGTTGTGGTACTCGACTATATCCCCTTTGCAGTTCCAGGTAAAAATGGAGTTCCAGAGCCTGCAGATCGGGCAACCGGCATACCCTTTGCGAAAGTCAGAATCAGCTCAGATTTATCCACACGTGAAGCATGGATAAGTACTGGCAGCCCAATGATTAAGCCTGATGCTGCTCAACTCGGCAATCTCTATCTTATTATGGTGCCGGGTACGCCAAAATCATTCCGTTCAGCGATAACTATTAAGGACGAACATGGCCATGAAACAATGGCAAATCTTGAGGTTAACCATCCTGTGAGCTTTATGGGCTGGAAGCTCTACCAGATGGGATATGATGAAAAGGCCGGCCGATGGTCACGTATGAGCTTGATTGAAGTTATCCATGACCCATGGCTACCAGCAGTTTATCTTGGCTTTTTCATGATCATGGCAGGAAACATTCTGTTTTTCTGGAATGGTATTAAACGATCGGGGGTAGAATAATGATTAATGATTTTAACACTGCGGCCATACTGGCCATGGCCTGCTGGGCGATAGGGACACTGCTTAGTCTTTTTGCCCTGCGAACTCCCGCAATGAAACTTCCTGGCTTTTTGCTTTCAATTGCAGGTTCAGTTATTATGGCGGGGTTTATAGGAATGTACTGGGTAGCCTTGGATCGTCCACCACTCAGAACACTAGGGGAAACACGACTTTGGTATGCTGCGCTTATTCCTCTTGTAGGGTTTCTTGTTGAGTACCGCTGGAAAATCGGATGGTTAAAGTATTATTGTATGGCGCTTGCTGCATTTTTTCTCGGCATCAACATGCTTCATCCTGATGTTTTTGACAAAACTCTTATGCCTGCGCTGCAAAGCCCATGGTTTGTTCCGCATGTAGTCGTCTATCTAGTCGGTTATGTTCTGCTCGCGGCATCGTCTGTTACTGCTTTGCACAACGTCTACCTCCAATTGAGATCCAAAGGAAATCATACCGGCGAATCAGTTTCACACTTTCTGGCACTGCTTGGTTTTGTTTTTTTAAGCTTCGGCCTGATATTCGGTGCTCTTTGGGCAAAAGAGGCATGGGGCCATTACTGGACATGGGACCCCAAGGAAACATGGGCGTTTCTTTCATGGCTGGCCTACCTTGGCTACCTCCACGCCTTCCGTTATAAAATCGACCAAAGCAAACTGCAGTGGTATCTTGCTCTGGCATTTGTTGTACTTCTGGTTTGCTGGTTTGGTGTCAACTATCTTCCATCAGCACAGAACAGTGTTCATACCTATACGCAAAGCTGAAAATGCGATAACTGCACAATAAGCACAGTCGAGAAGTTACTGATCTCAATATGCCACTATCAATATTTATGGTTTTGTTGATAGAGGCGCTGTTACTACTGGAAGGGAAACATCCTTCTCAATTGAAGGCATAAACTCTTCAGCACGTTATTAAAAAAGGAGGCATGAAGCCTCCTTTTTTAATAACTATATACTTCAATTTAGAACCCGACTCTCAAGCCAACCAACAAGCTGTTACTTGATATGCTAAAATCTCCTTGGTTATTGTCGAGACTAATCGAACTGGTTCCAAAATGGCGATAGCGAGCATCAATATCTACGTTTTTAGCAACTGGTATGGCAACACCTGCACCTAATTGGTAACCAAGCGCTGAATGACTTTCGGTTATTGCTGGGGTAGGGTCACCTACAACGGCTACATTATTAGGCCCTAAACTTGCCCATCCAATCCCTGCTGTAAGATATGGAACAAAACCATTTTGTTTGAAATCATAGTACCCATTAGCCAAAACAGATGTTACAGAAAAATTGCCTGTTACATCATAAGAGCGATACTTGTCGCCGTCGTTCCGTTGATAACTGTATTCTGCCTCAAGCCTGTAATTGTCACACCACTTTACCCCAAGGGCACCCAACACGTGAATTCCAGCTTTAGTTGAGATATTAGCTTGCTGGACATTTGTATCATGGTCTCTAGGTTGAACGTTATTGAACCAAGAAGATCCAACGTCTCCACTCACATAATATGACGTGGAAGCGACAGCATGAGCTGGCATTGTGAACATTCCGGCAGAGAGCAATGCTCCGCATAGAAAAAGTGATTTTTTCATTGTGATTTCTGATGACTTAAGAAAAAAAATAACTTGGATCCAGTATAACCAACCCTATTTTTTTAATTATTTCAGTTGGTTATCATTCAGATACAACAAACATAAAACATCCAAAACACAATTAAATATAATAAATGTTTTCACAAAAAAATCACAATGTATGACTTGTAATTTTCGGCATTAATGCATTTTGCTGAATAAAAACCACATAGATATCGAGTCCCTTTACCTTCTCACTTTTCGGCTATTTGTCCGAAACAGTCACTTCCCGATACAAAACCTCTCAAATACAACATTTAAGATCTCCTCATTAACCACCTTACCAGTAATTTCGCCCACATACTCAAGCGCAGAACGAAGCTCAAAGGCTATGAGTTCGGTACCTGAGCAGCTGTCGATTAACTCCCGGGAATTTTCAAGTGCATCCGAAGCATTGCGGAGCGATTCATAGTGGCGCAGGCTCGTGACAAGCACACTAGCCTCGTGTAATTTATCAAGTCCTTCAACCATACCACCCATAATGCGCTTAAGCTCCCCGAGCCCTTCCCCTTTAGCAGCAGATATACCGCAAACCTTACCGCCTATCAACTCACGAAGATGCTGCAGCCGTTCATTAATTTCCTCGGTAAGATCGATTTTATTTGCGACCACAATCATATGCGCATTACTGTAGTGCTTCTGGAACCCGAGGATCTGAGGAACTTCATCGAGATACACCTCACTGCTTACATCAAGGAGGTAGAGAATCAGGTCAGCTTCTGAAATTTTCTTGTAGCTGCGACGTATCCCCTCGTGCTCAATCTCCTCCTCACCTTCACGCAACCCAGCTGTATCTGTCAACCGAAACATGGTCTTCTCATAAAGAAAGCACTCCTCTATATAATCACGCGTCGTCCCCGGCATATGGCTCACAATAGCCCGCTCTTCACCAAGCAGTACATTCAGCAGCGTTGACTTCCCTGCATTGGGTTTTCCAGCGATCACTGTCGCAACACCTTCCTTCAGAAGTCTACCCTGCTGGTAGGAATCGACAAGCCGACGAACCTCTTCCTGCAAAGCCCCAAGCTCTTCCGCGAGCTGGCTGCGATTCTGAAACTCCACATCCTCTTCACTGAAATCAAGCTCGAGTTCCAAGAGAGCACATGAATGCAAAAGCTGCTCCCTCATAGCATCGAGTCGAAGGGAAAGAGTGCCCTGCATCTGATTCACCGCAGTCCGAAACGCTGATTCCGAACGAGCATGGATCATCTCACCAATTGCCTCTGCCTGCAAAAGATCAATACGGCCATTAAGAAACGCCCGGCGGGTAAACTCTCCAGGTTCAGCCAGACGACATCCCGCATCAAGCAGCACTTGAAGAATATGTTTAACAACAACCGGTCCGCCATGGCAGCTAAACTCAACCATATCCTCCATAGTAAACGAGTTTGGCGATCGAAAAGTCAGCGCGACCACCTCGTCGATCAACCCATCGCAGTCATATACAATTCCAAAATGCGCTCTAAAACCCTTAGATTGCGACAAATGGAATGCCGGTTTATTCTTTTTTCGAAACACCCGCTGAGCAATATCAAAAACGCCCTTACCACTCATTCGAACAACAGCAAGAGCGCCTACACCAACAGGTGTAGCAAGAGCGGCTATCGGATCACCCTGCTCGGGCTGTATGAATGAAGTGGTCATAACTTTATGAAATAAAAAATTATAGCAGGCGTAGAGCGATCTGATCGATAAGTATTCCATCCCGCATTTCTATAAGGGAAACAATGATTCCGCGCAACCTCATCTGGTTTCATAAGTATTTCAGGATGCAACAACGTTTTGCTGAAAGACTCAGAGTCAGTCGAACCAGGACAGACACAAGAGACTCTAATATCATATCCCGAAACGTGATCCTGTCACAACGACAACTTTTTTGCTGAGTTCCACGGTTTCAAGCGTTGATGGATTGACGATACGTTCACCAAGTATAAGGAATACCATCAAGAAAGAGTAACTTCAGAATCAAGACGAAAAATAATACAGCAATACCATTGACCATGCCCGAAAAATCATCGATAGAGCAGTTAAAAGCTGATATAATAGCTAAAAAAGAGAGAACGCTTCAGGAACAGTTTGAACGAGTACTGACCTTGGTAAAAGTACTGCGTCAGGAATGCCCCTGGGACCGCAAACAAACTCCTGAATCACTGGCCCACCTGCTGCTCGAAGAGAGCTACGAGCTGGTGCACGCCATCGACCAGCGTGACGAAACAGAAATGAAAAAAGAGATAGGTGATCTCTTTCTGCACCTCTGTTTTCAAGTATTGCTCGGCGAAGAACGGGGAACATTTGCCTTTACTGATGTATTCGAAGCCCTTTGTCACAAACTCATCATCCGCCACCCGCACGTTTTCAGCGATGCAACGGCCGAAACCGAACAGGATGTGCTTAAAAATTGGGAAACCTTAAAACTTAAAGAAGGTCGTCAAAGCCTGCTCGATGGAGTACCAACCTCAATGTCGGAACTCCTACGTGCTTACCGTGTACAAAAAAAAGTTTCCGGTGTTGGTTTCGACTGGCCTAGCGACCAAGGTGTACTCGACAAACTTGCAGAAGAAATCGAAGAATTGAAAAATGCTTTAAGCAAAGAAGAGAAGGAAGACGAATTCGGCGACCTGCTTTTCACCATCGTCAACTACAGCCGTTTTATAGACACTAACCCAGAAGACTCCCTCCGAAAAGCAACCAATAAATTTATAAGCCGGTTTCAAAAGATCGAAGAAAAAGTTCAGGCATCAGGCCGCAACTGGCAAGAGTACACCCCGGAAGAGCTCGACGGGTTATGGACGTTAGCGAAAGAACAATAAAATACTGCATGCATTCTTTTACAGCTTTGCAAGAAAATCAGATGCCGCATAAAAGTATTCTTCATTCGCTCCATGTCCTCCGCTGAAAGGGCTTCCCTTAACAGACACACCAGACTCTCCAAGACGCGCATAATCATGTTCATACTGTTCCTGCGTGTAGAGCCTGTCGCGATTACCGCGGGCAAGATGTACCAAGCTGATGCAACTATTCACTGAAAGCTCAGGAGGTATATCACCCCCGAGTAACATAAGACCGTTTGCCTGATAACTTCCAAGAAGAGCTGCACGACAGGCCATACCACTGCCCTGTGAAAAGCCATGGAAACAAAGACGGTCATTCAGTGTACATGATTGCATGACCTGCCGAATAACTGAATCGACATACCGCACATTTTCTACAATTCTCTGATCTCTTTGGCGACTCGTCATCCAGCTTGAACCAGCATTACCTTTCGATGTATAAACAGGATGAAGAGCCTCTATGGAACAACAAAGCCAGCTTTCCGAACCGGGAATAGCGCAAAGCAACTCAAGCTCATCTTCAGCAGTCTGCCCGTAACCATGAAACCCCACAAAAAGTGGGGCTGGACCAGAGTATAATGGAAACTGAAGAAGGTATCTCCCGCTCACCAAAGTTTGAACAGTATGCTCCTGCACAATGGTTGTATCATATTGTGTTACCCATTGAAAGAGCAGGGCCTGCCACATAAATCAGGCCCTCTCTGTTCAATGGCAAATTATAATGCCAGAAGCTTTAATATTCCTCTAAGCGGAATCCCCACCCATTCAGGCCGATTGTTGAGCTCATAATTCAACTCATAAACTGCCTTGTTCATAAGATAAGCTCGCATAAGATGTTCCCTCTGTCTCGGCTCATCAGGCACTATATCACAACCCTTGGCTTTTTCGAAATAGCTGTCTATAAAGTGCTGACCGACATAGAAGCTCCAAAGATCAGCCCATGGCTCAAGAGCAAGACGATCTTCAGATCGAATAACCGAGCGGTTCTCCTGTAATACATTGAAAGCTGCATAGTCGAACGAGCGAAGCATACCAGAGATATCACGGAAGACTGAACGCTTGATCTTACGTTCGGAAACCGGCCGAGATGGTTCCCCCTCAAAGTCTATAATAACAAAATCTTTACCGGTAAAAAGCACCTGACCCAGATGATAGTCTCCGTGGATCCTGATTTTAAGCGTCTCGATTTTCTCCCGTCTGATGGGGTCGAACTGCTGCAGAATTGTTTTCTGCTTCTGCAAAAGAAGAGAACAAAGCTCCTGTTGCTCAACAGGCAGTGTGTGCATAATTTCACGAATAAGGATCACCGTGCGTTTAACCTGTTCGCACATCGCCTGATAAATAGAGCGTTGGTAAAGCGTCGTAAAAGCTTCCGGAGCAAATGCAGGGTCACTGCCAAGTGAGGCAAGTGATAGATGCATTTCGGCAGTCCGCTCAGCCAGTTTTTCAATCATGCCAAGGTATGCTTCGCCAATAAGCTCGTGCATGATTTCAGGAATCTGCACAGGATCACCACTTAAAGAAGGAAGAGGTGGTATGGTAATACCTGTATTTATTCTGGCGAGAACATTGTCATAGTAACGTTTAACCTGATCAAGGGAAAGTTCCCATGCCCCACCTTCATTCTGGACATAATTCTGCAAAATTCCGAGAGAATATCGGTTAGTACGGCTCTGGTCATAGTTCAGTGAACCAAGATAACGGGGCAGGTTTTTAAACGCAGTCCCTTTACTCAGAGCACTGCACATTTCGATTTCAGGAGAGACGCCAGTCTCAATACGACGATAGAGCTTGAAACAAAGGTCATTGTGGAATCTGATGGAGGTATTAGTCTGTTCTACACCCATTAGGGATGGCTCATGCTCAATACCAGCGGCTTTTTCAATAACGGCATCTACATTCTCCGCCTTCAGACCTGAAACAAGACCAGACTTGCCCTGCCATCTCTCTTTGCCTGTAACAAGGCGAAAGAGCTGACCGAGAAACCGATTATCAAAGGTAGCATCACACAGGTACCCTTCATCATCACCCACAACGACCCGGGCAATAGCTCGTTTAAAGAAGTTGTCATCCGAGGGGTTAATAGCCGAAATCGAAGAAAAACAAATCGGAAGCTGATAAAGCTCGTTTTCACCACTGGAGTAACGCACTTCGGTCATAAGCAATTTTGCATGATCCATCCCTGCAACAGGAATAGTATCCACGATTGAGATACGCATGATATTGCGAATTTTGCCACCAAACCAACGGCTAGCCTTGTAATACTCGGGAAAAACATTGGTTTCGAGATGTTCGCGGGTTCTGCCTGAAAAAAGGCTTTGCCAGCGGGCAACATTGGCAATAGGCTCTTCAAGAAAAGTTCTTGTTGAGGTATTCTCAGTATCCTTGACAAGCTTCAACCAGAAGTACCCATATGATCCGAGAGCAACCATGTAGGGAACTTTCCTGATTTTTGGAAAGCGGTTAAGGCTGAATACCTCTTCAGGAATAAACCCTTCAAAACTGGAAAGGTCGATCATTACCGCCTGAGCATTTCTGGAAAGATTAATCACCGTAAGCATGGTCTCATCCTCAAACTTGCGGATAAAAATCAGCACTTTAGGATTACTCACCTGCAAAAACTCAATAGAACCACGGCTGAGTGATTTGTAACGACGGGCTGTAGAAATAGCATGCCGCATCCACCAAAGCAAGGAGTTGACATTACTTTCCTGTACCTCAACGTTGACAGCCTCATAATGGTATTCAGGATCGATAATAACCGGTAAAAGAAGCTGCTGCGGATTAGCACGCGAAAAGCCCGCATTACGGTCAGAATTCCACTGCATCGGAGTACGCACCCCATCACGGTCTCCAAGATAGAAATTGTCACCCATACCGATCTCATCACCATAATACAGAACTGGAGTTCCGGGCAACGAAAGCAGCATGATATTCATCAGTTCAATCTTGCGACGGTCATTAGTCATGAGAGGTGCCAGACGTCGACGAATACCTAGATTGATGCGTGCCTTTGGGTCGTTGGCATAAACCCTGCGCATATAGTCACGCTCTTCGTCAGTTACCATCTCAAGTGTCAACTCGTCATGGTTGCGCAGAAACGATGCCCACTGGCAGCTTTCTGGTATTTCAGGAGTCTGATCAAGAATATCAATAATAGGAAACCGGTCCTCAGTGGCAAGGGCCATGTACATCCTCGGCATCAAAGGAAAATGAAAGTTCATGTGACACTGATCTCCTTTTCCAAAATATGCTGCAGAATCTTCGGGCCACTGATTGGCTTCAGCAAGCAGCATACGGTTAGGGTAGTGCTCGTCAACATATGAACGAAGCTTTTTCAGATACTCATATGTCTGGGGAAGGTTTTCGCAATTGGTACCTTCAGCCTCATAGAGATAGGGAACCGCATCAAGCCTGAGCCCGTCAACACCCATACCAAGCCAGAAGTCAAGCACGTCGAAAAGTGCCTGATGAACTGCGGGATTTTCAAAATTCAAATCGGGCTGATGATGGAAAAAGCGGTGCCAGTAATACTGACCAGCAACAGGGTCCCAAGTCCAGTTAGATGCCTCGAAATCCTGGAAAATAATACGCGTTTCCGAATACTTGTTCGGATCGTCGCTCCATACATAGAAATTTCGTTCCGGTGACCCAGCCAGCGCTTTTCGTGCACGCTGAAACCATGCATGTTGATCAGAAGTATGGTTTACCACAAGCTCCGTAATAACCTTCAGGCCTCGACTATGGGCTTCATCAAGAAACTCTTTAAAATCCCCGAGTGTACCATAGTCGGGGTTAACGGTCATATAGTCAGCAATATCGTAACCATCATCTCGGAGCGGTGAAGGATAAAAGGGAAGCAGCCAAATAGCGGTAACACCGAGGCTTTCCAGATAACCAAGCTTCTGGCGCAAACCTTGAAAATCTCCAACACCGTCATTATTGCTGTCATAAAAAGTCTTTACATGTGCTTCGTAAATAATTGCGTCTTTGTACCAGAGCTTCTCGGGTTGATACATGATAGTAATGTCAGTTAGGGATACAGTAATTATTAATTTATATGATCTGGTAAAAGAGCTTTATCAGGTGAGCGTTACCCGGAATATATGTGCCGGCATGGCCCAGGGATTAACCTCCACATAGTTCCATTCACCATTCCAGTCGTAGCATGCACCGGTGAGCAAATCCTCAACCTTGAACGGATAATCATGCGGCATGTTGAACAATTCGAGTGGGAATCGCAACCAGCCCCCCTGAGTATTGGTAGAATCAAGGTTGACAACAACAAAAATAATATTATTGTCATCAACCGACCGTTTGACATAACCCATTAATTGGTCGTGCTCCTTACCCGGTGAAGCTTCGATCCTTACAAAAGTAAGGTCATTAGTCTGCTGGAGAGCGGCATTCTCTTTTCTGATCCTGTTGACCCGAGTAATCTCTGCTCGGATATTACCAGGTCTGTCAAGATCCCACCACTTGATTTCGTACTTTTCGGAATCGAGGTAATCCTCCTTGCTACCCGGCACTGGTACATGCTCGCACAACTCATAAGCTGGGCCATACATACCATAGTTCGATGAAAGGGTTGCCGCAAGCAACAGCCGTATAATGAACCTGTTCCTGTCACCGGACTGGAATTCCTCATGAAGGATGTCCGGTGTGTTTGGCCAAAAATTAGGGCGCATGACGTTTTTTAACGGCGAAGAGGTCAGTTCAAGCAGATACTCCTGAAGTTCATACTTGTTATTACGCCAGGTAAAATAGCTGTATGACTGGCTGTATCCAACCATGGCAAGCCTAGACATTAATTTCGGTCTGGTGAACGCCTCAGCGAGAAAAACCACATCAGGATGTTCCGCCCGGATCGAGGCGATTGTCCACTCCCAGAAAGGAAATGCCTTGGTATGAGGATTGTCAACACGGAATATTTTTACTCCCTTTTCAATCCAGAACAGAAAAATGCTTTTCAGCTCAATCCAGAGATTCTGCCAGTCAGCGGATTCAAAATCAAGAGGCAGGATATCTTCATACCTTTTGGGCGGATTTTCCGCAAACTGAACCGAGCCATCAGGACGCCACTTGAACCACTGAGGATGCTCCTTTACATAAGGATGATCAGGTGAGCACTGAAAGGCGATATCAAGAGCTACGGAAATACCATATTTTTCCGCCTCTGTAACAAATGTTGTAAAATCCTTTAGAGTACCAAGTTCCGGGTGAACTGCCTTATGCCCGCCATCCTGATTGCCGATTGCCCAGCAACTTCCAGGATCACCGGAAGCAGCAACAAGAGCATTGTTTTTCCCCTTGCGCTTGGTATACCCTATAGGATGAATGGGAGGTAAATAGAGAACATCGAACCCCATCCCTGCTATCAAAGGGAGGAGCCGGTTACAATCTTTGAAAGTTCCATGTTTCCCTTGTACGGGACTCCATGACCGGGGAAAAAGCTCGTACCAGGCACTGCAGCCCGCCTTTTTCTGCTCAACCCTCAGCCCAAGTACTTTTTCATATACTGTAGCATGTTCCTTATCTGGATGATGATTCATGAGCTGCTCGAGCTTGCCATCAAGTGCAGCAGCAATGGCCTCGTCCTTATTCCTGGAGCAAATAAGAGAAGCCGACAAAGTAATCTTTTCAGCATCAGCTTGCTCTGCCCTTGCAGCACCCTTCTCTACAAAAAGTGCTCCTATCTGAAGGTCAAGTGACACATCCTGACCAGCCTCAATCTTTTTAGCCAGTCCCCTTCTCCATGTTTGAAAATGATCAACCCAGGCTTCGATCGTATAGTCATAACCACCAGGAATCCCAACAGTAAAGGAACCCTGCCAACGGTCGTTGCCCAAAGGGGCCATCGGCGACCGCTGCCACTCGGTTCTGCCGGTCTGCCGGACACAAAGCTCTGCACAAATTGTATCAGCACCGTCAACAAAAATATCAGCTTCAACAACAAGACGCTCCCCCTCAACAACTTTTGCAGTATACTTGCCTCCACCAAGTTCGGGCGAAATATTTTCTATAACAACGCGTTGACGGCCATCAAACTCATGATCATTATAATGGGGAATGGCCCGTCTGAATGTATTATTCATCTTCAGCATCTATGATTGGTACCCGAGGTTATCCCGGTCATAAAGCAGGTGCTCCGGTCATAGTCTGCCCACGCAACGAAAAACGTGAACAGTTCCGGTACTGCTCCCTGTTATTTTGAAACAGAAAGGAAAATATGAAAACTCCTTTACTTTTTTGCTTAGATACTCTTCTAATTTCAAAGGGCGCAAATCAAATCACAAACATTAACAGCGCTTTTGATTTCTCCTAAAAAAAATTGTTCTTTGAGAAAGCTATACCGTTTTATTATCAACAAAGAGTATTGAAAACCATGTTTGAACCACAAAAAGAAAGACTGCAGGAGATTCATCATCGCCTGGAACAGTTACGGGGGTATCTTTGACGTCGATGAACGCAAAGAAAAAATCGACGACCTTGAAAAAATATCAGCCGATCCAACCTTCTGGAACGATCAGAAAGCAGCTCACAAAGTCTTAAAAGAGCTCAACGAACATAAATCATGGACAGATGGGTACGAAAAAATAGTCTCGAAAGCAAGTATCTGTCAGGATGAACTTGATATTGCTGCAGAACTTGAAGACGAATCCTTCACTGATGAGCTTACAACCACCATTACCTCAATCGAGCACGATATTGCTGCTATTGAGTTTAAAAACATGCTTTCAGGTAAAGATGATGCAGGTAACGCCCTTATCACCATTCATGCAGGAGCCGGAGGTACAGAAGCACAGGACTGGGCCGAAATGCTTTATCGAATGTATATGCGGTGGGCTGAACGCAAAGGGTTCAAAATCTATACCGACGATTACCAGGAAGGTGACGGCGCCGGCATAAAAACAGCAACCCTCGAAATAGAGGGTCCCTACGCGTACGGTTATCTGAAAGCAGAAAACGGCGTTCACCGCCTGGTAAGGGTTTCTCCTTTCGACTCAAACGCCAGACGTCACACCTCTTTTGCAAGTGTCTTCACCTATCCCGAAGCACCTCCCGATGTTGAAATCGACGTCCGCAAGGAGGACCTCGAACTTTCAACGTTCCGCAGTGGCGGCAAAGGAGGGCAAAATGTCAACAAAGTTGAGACGGCTGTTCGCATAAAGCACATCCCGACTGGCATTGTGGTCGGATGCCAGGAAGAGCGTTCGCAGTTTCAAAACAGGGAACGCGCCATGAAAATGCTGATGGCTCAGCTTTACCAGCGACAGCGGGACGATGAGGAGGCAAAAAAACGGGAAATCGAAGGTAAAAAGAAAAAAATTGAATGGGGAAGCCAGATTCGCAGCTATGTTCTTGATGACCGACGAATCAAGGACCACCGCACAAACTATGAAAGGTTCGATGTAGAAAACGTCCTGGACGGAGACCTTGATGAGTTTATGGAAAAATATCTGTCCGAATTTGGCGACTGATGTCCACGTCTGACAACATCAGTACCATAAAGTTCGGTATCATCACCGACATACACTTCTCAACAACGAGCGAGACTGCGGTAGCCATCACAACTACCGCAGACATTCGCGGATGGCTCGAAAACTGCAAAAAACACAACGTTGATTTTCTGTTTCAGCTGGGCGATCTGATCAAAGGAAGCGAGGAACATAACCAGGAAGAACTCCGGCAGGCAAGCTCTCTTCTCAAAGAGTTTTCTGGAACCATCCACCATGTCATAGGAAACCACTGCCTTGCCTCGCAAAAAAAGAAGCTACTGGAAGCTCTTGGTCTGCAAAATTCCTACTACACATTTATAGAAAAGGGGTTCCGCTTTATCGTGCTTGACGGTATGGAGGTATCAATACAGAACAAACCCGAAACACCGGAAGATCAGCAAACCCTCGAATACTACCTTGCCGAGCCAGCAAAACACGACTACTGCGGAGCAGTGGGGCTGAGGCAAAAAACGTGGCTGAAAAACGAACTACACACTGCAGAACGTACCGGTGATAACGTTATCGTCATCTGTCACTTCCCGTTTCTAGTCAACACAACAGACACCAAACACGGCCTGCTTTGGAACCATCAGGAAATAGTTGAACTCCTTGCATCCTCCAACTCCGTAAAGGCTTGTATAAGCGGGCATTATCATTACGGCGGTTATGCAATAAAGGATAAAATTCACTTTGTGGTGCTCCCAGCATTCGTGAACCGGCACGAACATCCTCACTTCACCTGCGGCAAAGTCGAACTGCAAAGTAATCGAATGATGATCCGCAATCAAAAAGATGAAGTTGTGTACAATCTCCTCTTTTTACAGTAATAAAACGCCTCTTTGTATAAGCTTTTAATACCACAAGCTAGAACCCGAGGCACAAGAGCTTTCATACCGTCGGAAATCATAATTCTTAACACAAAATCAAACAGCAGAATGAAAAACAGGATTTCAATCATGCTCTTAGCTGCTGGAATGTGGACAGCACCAGTTTTAGCCGCAGAACCATACATCAGCGCTTCTATCGGCGACTCAGAAATGAACCATGTTGGCTTAGGTCATGATAATTCAGGTCTCACCATGCTCGGAGCTATCGGATTGGGATTTGAAAACAACTTCCGACTGGAAGCAGAGGTTGGTTATCAGGCAATTGGGAATAATGGCGAATATGGCTCAAATTTAGACTCTAATCTGTCCATTCTCTCGATCTTAGCCAACGCATACTACGATGTTTCTTTTTTCGATTTCGCCACTCCCTATATAACCGCAGGTGCAGGAGGAGCTAACGTTAATCCCATGGGAATCAACTTACCAGGATCCTTAAGCACATCTAAATCTTCCTTTGCCTACCAGTTCGGGGCTGGTATCACAGTGCCAATCGGCGACAACGTAAAGCTCGATGCACGATACCGCTACTTTGTAACACCTAAAATCATTTTGGATCCAATATTTGATAACCAAAAATTATCAAGTAACAGCTTCCTGCTTGGCCTGAGTTTTAACCTCTGAACCCATTTTGAATCTCTTCAAGGATAAAATAGACCCGAAGTTGCTTTATCAGTAAGGCGTTTTGACAAGGAAGGTATCACCATCCATCTTTGAGTTGGCTACAATATCCGATCCAGCACTCCCACAATGCGGGCAGCAGCAGCACCGTCCCATTTTTCAGGAATTTTCGAGCGCATCGATTCGTGCTGGTGTTTTCCAGGCTGGAGAATATCGTGAACACGGCTTATGATATCTTCCTCATCAAGTCCGACAAGCGCATTGGTACCGATCTCAAGAGTTGCTGGCCGAGATGCTGATTCCATCATGGTGAGACAGGGCACATTCATGACCGTCGCTTCCGATTGCAGTTGTTAAATCGCGGAATAAGAACAGTAGTCTTTTCGGAAATATCCTTCAGAAGCCGAAGCATCATCGCAAGCGGTTCTTTTCTGGAGAAATGACCCGTCGGATTCAGAAGCACAAGTGCGTAAGTTTTCGGACGAAAACCATGAGCTCTGGATACCGGTAGTTGGTTCGCCTGTTCCATCAATTTGACCAGGCTATCGATTGAAAGGTTACCGGAAAAAAAAACTTTTTCATCGGCTACCCCTTCATTGATCAGATTGTACTCTCCGCTGTGTTCACTGACAAAGTGATATTCTGCCATTGAATCAATTGCAATACGATTAATCTCCTCTGCATCCGAACGCTCATAGCTCCGAAGTCCCGCATCGACTGCTGCAACAGGCAATCCGAGCTTTGCCGCCGTCAGGGCCGCTCCAAGGGCCGCATTATCACTGCCGCATACCATTACCAGATCAGGTTTTTCACT
>JAPLFE010000006.1 GCA_026390855.1 Chlorobiales bacterium
GGCATCGGCTTCGTTCACTACAGCCCGCTGGGAAAGGGATTCCTTACAGGAAAGATTACCGAAAGCACTACGTTCGAAAGCACCGACTTTCGTAATAGACTGCCCCGCTTTACCCCCGAGGCCCGGCATACCAATCAAGCATTGGTTGATCTGCTTGGCAGGATTGCAGAAAGGAAAAAAGCTACCCCTGCACCGATCGCGCTCGCATGGCTGCTGGCCCAGAAGCCTTGGATTGTGCCAATTCCAGGCACCACAAAACCAGAACGTCTGGTAGAGAACATCGGAGCGATTGACATCGAGCTTACTCCAGACGATCTCCGTGAGATAGATTGCGCCGCGTCAAAAATAACAGTGCAAGGTGACCGTTACCCGGAAGATCTGCTGCGCATGACAGGCCGCTAAACGGTACAAGAGAAGCCTCTCTTTGCAGACCAATTGCTGCAACTGGCTCTAGAAGCAATGAAGTCTAGTGTTAGTCAATCAAGGTGTTTTTCCAGACACAGAAAGTTTTGCAAACAGAGGCTTGTAGGTGTTCTTGTATCCGATTCGTGACGAGACCTCTCTTACAATGTCTGTTCAATGGAGTTGGCTGTTACGGCCATTACTGCACGCGCCCATGCAAATTTTGCTTTGATCAGGTCAAAATCAGAACCAGAAGTTTCTATGCTCGCTGTACCTTTAATCAGGAATCCAGTGCCTGGGCCATTATTACCAGCAACCTTGCGGCTGCCCAACGTAATCAATACCTGATTGTTAAAAGCAATGTTCGCTTCTGTACGATGCATATACCCCATAGGAATCAGGATACGCTCAGCATCGGTAATTCGGATATAACTGTTCCAGGTATTGACCATATGAAGTCCATCCTGCCCCAAAGTTGCTATTGCAACCACCCCGTCGTGCTTTAAAACTTCCGTTAATTTCTCTGGAATCATCTGTATACCCCTATAGTGTTGTATCAAAGAATTTAATCCTGCTGATCAGGCTCCATCATTTTAAGGCATTTACCAGAAATTGCCTAATGTTGGTGTTCTAAAAGTCATTGTATGCTGACAATCGCAAGGGAAGAAAGGGCTGCTCTAAACGTCAAAAAGCTCAATACAATCGTTATCAATCACTATATAGAGGAGTAAACGCTATTTTGGTATCTAAGTTATTCCCGACAAGCTCCGAGATACATCAACTTTGACCATACCGAACCCCTGCGAGTTTTTTTCACCAAACCCACACTCATAACCTACCTCAATCAGCTCTTTTGGAGCTTGCAACCTGAAGGGAGCAAGCGTTCCCTTGACCATGGTTTCATCGCTCCGCCCCTCCTTCAACGCTATCAGCTTTTGAATTTTCCCATTCACCCGCTTCACATAAGCCTGATCAATCCCAAAACTGAATTGATCACTGTTGCACAAAAACTCACGACCATGCAGTACCTGATATTTCCGGCAAAGATTCTCAAGAAGCACCCGCTCAAACTCCTGATCACCCGGAAAAAGATACTGCGGATACTGATCAGGCTCACGCTTTGTCGTGCAAACAAGAGGTGAAAGCATTATAAACTGCATAGCATCATTCAGCTCAGGCTGATCAAGCTTGCGCACCGTCTCCACCCTGAACTGTTCCTTCCCGATCCAGACAAAAGGCTCCTTCAAAAGACCAATCACCAAATGCTCAATAAACTCCTCCTTTGGAGAAGATACCGTCACATGCAGCAGACTCTCACCGGTACTCATTGTCCCGTTCTCATGCATCACCCACTTATGCCGACTCCCAAGATAAAGCGGCGAAAAAGTAAACAGCTTAAAAGCCTTATTCTGTAACCGGTACCCCTGCTCATGCAACCGTTCAGCATACTCACTTGAGCTTTTATCGACAATATTATAGATGAGGGAGGATATAAGGTGGCTGTTGTTAATTGGCAATGTGACGGTACGTTTCCGGTGACTCAGTTCGAGGGTTATGCGCATGATAAGCTGTTATATGACATTTTTTTCACGTATAGAAATGACTATATTTTATCATTAAGTCATACCCTATTTAAAAAATATCCATTCTCAGTGGCAAAATAACATTTGTATTATAACAACTAAAGATACTTTTATACCTGTTCTTTCTTTAAAATATGAAATTGAGATATATAGAAAACTAGGCAACGACTCAGTTGCTGACATACTCTCAATGAAAACGAATATGGAATGGGCAACACCCCAGCGAGCTAACCTATAGCATCCTTCTCAGTATATATTTCCTCTCCTTCTTCAATTCCTTTTCTTGCCATTTGATAATCGTTATTGTTTGTCGGATGACTATCAGCATCTTTATTTATTTCATTTATTAACAAAGATAAAGCATTAACCTCTTTGACCAAGGCATTTTCATCTATTATTTTATCTTCAATTTGCGAGACAACTATTGAACATTTTTTTGCAAGTCCTAAATATTTATTAGCAATTCTCCTGTGTTCATATGCTTCTTTTTGCCAATTAAAATATATCTGCACCCAACTTAAAATCATTATAAGCAATACTAAGACTAAGGATATGTTCTCTGTATAAAAAAATTTCGTCTGAATAATAGAGTAAAAAAGAGACGAGCTTGCAAAAAGACTTGTTATGGCTACTAGTAGACTAATTCTATGATTATATTTTTCTTTTCGATCAGCTGCATTAAAATGCTTCTTTTTACCAAATATTGCATCAGCTCTGATTTGCTTAAGAATGTTTAGTAAATTTCTCATTACTGGTTTTTATAAATAATTGTTAGCTCTTTCCTTTTTTATTTTGGTGTATATCTCATTTTTGCCATCTGTGCTGCTTTCCTGATAAACCGCAAAGTGCAGAGTTGGCTTGATTTCTTTAAGTTCAATGGCAATTGCCTTACCTGTTTGAGGCGTTATTTTTATAGCTCCTTTTCCATTTGGATCATACTTTAGTTTTTTTAGTGATTTTACTATAGATCTTCTAAGCTCACCATTATACGCTGTTCTTTGTTCTTCCTTATGATTCACGTTAAAACCATTTTCACCGGGAGAGGGGTATGTAAAAATATACCCTAATGACTCTTCATACCAGAGTATGAACGACAGAGCTTCAAGCGATTGCTTATAAAGAAAATGAGCAATACTGCTTTTATCCTCGGTATCGCAATTAGTAAGTTGTTCTCTCATTGTTTTTCTTATCGCATCGAGGTCGACAGATATTGAATCGTTAAATCCTTTGCTTTGATAAACGATGTCTTGTATTGATAATTCAATCGAGCCGTAACCATAGGCCTTTCCATAGCCTATTTTATGGCGTATTCGTTTTCCGGGTTCCAGTGCGAATAACAAAATATTCAATATTTTTTCTGGTATATTTTTAAAGAACACATCAAAGGTGACGGAATTTCCTTTTTCGAAACATTCGATCGGAGCAAAATTAAGTAAATTCCATTTTAAAATGTCTCGATATTTTTGAACGCTTTTTTTTGGATCTTGATGAAAATAGAATTTACGGCCACGAAACCCTGAGCCTATAAAATGATAATTAATTACGGTTCGATTGTTATCTATTGGAATTTC
>JAPLFE010000041.1 GCA_026390855.1 Chlorobiales bacterium
TACGTAGACAAAGGTGCAGACTACTATGAAACCCAATATCGGGATAGAGTTCTTATCAATTTGCGTCGACGGGCGGATGCATTTGGATTCACTCTACAAGAAAAGGTTTTACCGGGTATTGCAGTGGAAGTTTCTTAGGAATAGCTATGGTATTCCCATGACTTCACATCAACCTTGCCAGAGGTATCCCCCAGACAGGGAGGTTCATGCCACCTTCAAATTGCGTAACTGAAAACATTCTCGGCATGGAGCTGGAACTCTTCAAGGATTTCTTCTTTCAGCTTCATAAAATCGTAACTCGCGCGATCTCGCGGTCTCGGCAGTTCCACCCGGATGATTTTTTTGATAGTACCGGGACGGCTCGACATGATCACAACTTTGTCACTGAGGTATATAGCCTCCTCAACATCGTGAGTGATCATAATCATGGTAACGTCAGCTTCTCGCTGCCAGATTTTCTCCAGTTCCAGCTGCATATACATTCGGGTCAGCGCATCCAGAGCGCCAAGCGGTTCATCAAGAAGCAGAAGTTCAGGCTGATTGACGAGAGCACGGGCAATTGCAGCGCGCTGTGCCATACCACCTGACAGTTGTGCCGGATAGACCTTTTCAAATCCTTGCAGGCCGACAAGTTTAAGATGTGCCTCTACTATCTGCTTGTTCACACCGTTACCGTTGCGCTTGCCTTCCAGACCGAGACCTACGTTGCGCTCTACGGTGAGCCAAGGCAACAGCCGGTGATCCTGAAAGACGACGCCACGATCCAACCCCGGCCCATTAATGCGTTTACCGTCAAGGAGAATTTGTCCCTCGTATGAATTTTCCAATCCTATGACCAGACGCAGCAAGGTTGTCTTCCCGCAGCCGCTCGGCCCAATGATTGAAACAAATTCTCCCTGCTTGACTTTCAAGTTGATATTTTCAAGTACCGGTGTCGTATTACCGTTGACGTTGAATGTCTTCTTCAGATTTACAATATCAAGAGTTCCGCGTTGTGTCATAACATCCCTTTTTTTCAGTTACTGCTCCGCCAGCGCAACAGGCGGTTCTCAAGTATTTTCATGACATGATTAAGTATGAAACCAATCAAGCCTATAATTAGTATGGTGATAAACACAATATCCATCTGTACCTTGGATTTCGCCTCCCACATCATATCACCCAGACCACCGCGGGTTTTAAAAAATATCTCCGCACCGATCACCAGCATCCACGCCTCACTCATGCTAACCCGAATGCCTGACAGTATGGACGGGAGAGCGGATGGGAGAATGAATCGCCACAAAAGCCTGGGCTTGTTGAATTCAAAAACCCGGGCAACTTCCAGATACTCTTTTTTCAGCTGGCGACATCCGTCAAATGTGTTGAGCGTCATGGGGTAAAAGGCACCCAGTGCGATGAAAATTATTTTAGCCAGTTCAGTCAAACCGAAAATCAGAATCAGAATCGGAATCCAGCCCAGAATCGGCACCTGCCTGACAGCATTGAACAACGGCCCGAATAACTTTTCAATCGTACTGGACAATCCCATGGCCGTACCTAGTACAAAACCGGCTGTGATTCCGATCAGGAAACCTTGGGCAACCTTGGTGATACTTTCATTCAGATCGACAAAAATCTTACCCTTTAAAAGCAGTTTGACACACGTTGCCGCTACTGTTTCTGGTGGTGGGAGGAACACTGCTGAAACCCACTCATTTTTAGTAATGATCCACCACACAGCAAGCAGTGCAAGCGGGAGAGCCAGGCCGCGAAGTTTCAATACCACTTTGTTTACATCCATATCCAAAACCCCTGTTCACTCATTGTTTACCCCGCCACTTTGCGCCAGCGAAGAAAATAGTGCTCTATTTGCTCCAGCAAGATATTCATGACATATCCCGTTAAACCTACTGCAAGAATGCAGACCAGTAACGTGTCCACCTGCAGCTGCTGACGGGCCCGATACATCATATAGCCGATCCCTTCGCTGGAAGCTACAAGTTCTGCACCAACTACAGCCATCCAGGTAATACTGAGTACAAGCCGTAAACCGGTAAAGATGGCAGGAAGCGACGCCGGGATGATAATCGTACTGAGCTGCTTAAAGCGATTGATTTCTAATACCGCACCAACCTCCAGGTGTGATTTAGAGACACCCTTTACACCCTCGCAGGTATTAAGGGCCATGGGAAAGAATGCGGTGACGGCGATGAAGGTGATTTTAAAGCCTTCGTCAATACCGACCCAGATAATAAACAAGGGTATCCATGCCAAAACCGGAACCTGGCGCAAGGCGTTGAAGATTGGCCCGACATAAGACTCAAATGTCCGAGAAATGCCCATGACCGTACCGAAGAACAGACCAGCAGCAGCGCCAAGAACGAATCCGATGAAAACACGAAGGGTACTTATACCGAGATTGATGAACAACTCATCTCCCTTGATCAAATCCACCAGTGTTTCAAAAATAACTTTTGGCTCTACGAATAGTTGACTTGTGGTCAATTCGAAGCGTGCGACAACTTCCATGCCGATGAGGATCAGAACGGGGAGCACAAGGCCTAGGATCAGCGTTATCACTTTTTTCATGGCAGTTTATATCGTATCCTTAATTCCATTTCGACATTGGCGCCTGCCATGCCTTTCACTCTGACAGGCGCCCAGAAAATATTACAGTACTATCGTGGGGTTGGTTTCCCGTTGATATCAGAGGCGGGCCAGTATTTTTCCAGCTTCAATTCCTTCAGTGCCCTATTCAGGTAGCTGCCGTCATACCACTCTTCAAATGTAAACGCCTTCCTGATAATCCCTTTTTCCTTGGAGAACTTGATACCGTCCTTCAGGTGGGAAATCGTGTATTCATCAGGTACCGGGTCGAGGATCAAAGCGAGCGGGATGTTTTCATACTCCTTCTTGTAGGTGGAGAGTGGCGTCCCGGTTGCTGACCAGAGAGCAAGAGTCTTGTCACGATTTGCAGGTTCTGAACCAAGCTTGGCCGCTCTGACGAACGTTTTCACAAAACGATATGTGATCTCCGGGTATCTCTTTGCAAAAGCCTCCGTTACAACAAGACCCGCAGTACCCTTAAGTTCTGGCGCCCTGTCGGTTCCGTAGATAACTTTTCCTTGACCAAGCGCCAGATAGTCAACAACATCGCTGCCAACATTAAGGGCGTCGATCTGCTTGGCAAGAAAAGCGGCCTTGCCATCTCCACCAGAGAAGTTGATTGGTTTGAAATCACTTTCTTTGAACCCGAATTTATCAACCAGCCTGCTGAAGTAGAGGTGACTTGAAGTGCCATAGCCTACCCCCCATTTTTTCCCTTTCAGATCAGCAATTGTCTTCGCTTTCGATTCAGGCTGAACAATTGTATAAGCTGCACGGCGCGTTTCGTGAATCGCCAATAACTTGATTTTGCCCTGGGCACGGCCTATGATGGAAGGAAGATCGCCGAAGGTAACAAAATCAACTGCGTCGTTTGCCAGCGCTTCGTTGGAAGCTGGACCCGCTCCTTTAAACACATTCCACTCCACCTTAATACCGTCCTTCTTGAACTCCTCTTCAAGAAGATGCAACTGATGAAGAATACCAAAGGCATTTCCCGGGACCGGCCTATTCGAACCGGTGCAGCCGATGCGAATAACCTTCGGATTGTCTGCCGATTGAGCCGTACCTGATATAAGTGTTGTCACGATCCCTGCTAGTAGCAGGAATGCTGAAGCTATTTTTCTCATGTCTGTTTCCTCTGGTTGTGTATTGAAGTATAACTGTTAGGCCACCAGTCATCATAACGATCCTGCTGCACGTATCCCTTAACAAACTGTTCACCGAAATTGTAAAAGAGAGTAAAAGTGTGGGAATCGCTGTTCGTAGCACTTAAAACATTTATTTTGTTAACTGCTATGGAAACCGGGTCTTTCGCCTGAGCATATTCATAAGTGAAACCGATAGGAGTATTGACATAGGCGATGTCAGCGCCAAAGCGATTCCGATCTCCTTTCGATGCCACCGCAACAGCATTATTGGTAATGCTCGTAGTTTTCTGACCATGGTAGAAGGAGGTACCAAACGAGAGACCGCGCAAAACGTGACTGTATTCAACCGGGGCATTTAACACGATCCTGCCCAACAGATCCTCAGAGTTATCAGCGTTCACAAGGTTACCAGTTCCAATCGGGCCATTTCCGTTAAGCACCATAAAGTTGTACTCAATCAGTGGAACTCGATATTTGAACCCGTAGTCATTGACAGGGAAGAGATCACCGTGGATAAGAAGGCCGAGATCACGTTCGTTGAGTTTCATGGTTGATGCAAACTGGGCACCTGTAACCGTTGGCTTTTTGTCATCACTGGTGGTTGCTTCAAGTCCAAACGGCTTTTTCTGCTGTCCCACCGTAACATACAGATACGGCTTGTCAGGGTCTAGCGATGGCAGTATCTGATAGCTCAGATAGAGATCACTTGGAAGCAGATTAAAACTGGTTTTATCTGATCCAATAGTAAGTGCATAATCAATGTTTTTTCCCTCATCGTAATCCCTGTGCAGGTTACCTTTGAACCCAACGGAGCTTAAACCAACTTTGAAACCATCGTTCACTCCAAGACTCGTTAGATTGCCGTTATTGAATCCGTAGCTCACAGTAAAGCTGCCACTGAGATTTGCGTTGCGGGTTGACAACACAGTGCCCTTATCCAGCTTTCGTTGCCACTGCTCCTGAAGAACACTGATTTGAGTTCGTACTCCCTCTAAATCAGCCTGGGTGACTGGCGCTTTGTCGACAGCTGATGTATTTGAACCAGTAGTTTCAAATAGATTCTGGTCGGCTTGATTTTCAGCATTGTTTTCCGCATCAGTAGCCTGAATTGTTACTGGAGAATGGGGTGTCGGAACTTCAGTATCAGCAGCTTGAAGATTGGCATTACTAAACAGCAAACTACCAAGAACAAGAATTATAGGATTAATTTTATTCATATTAACAGCTCTCTATTATTTGAAAATATTATTAACAAAAAAGCCGAGTCTATACTTTCAAGAATCGGCTATTCCGCATTATGCTTTACTATTTATTAAAGCACTACAGAAGAACAAAATCTTTCACATCATGATGCGTATTACAGCAGCAACAACATCGTGAAAAAATATTTTCAAAAATAACATTCTTAATAACAGAATACATTTTGAATGTATTGTAAATTTGGAAAAAAGAAATACGCATTAATATTGATATTCAGGCACAAGTATTTGATGAAATATTCAGCACATAAATAAGAAGAATTAATTACAACTTACCAATCCCGTTTATAAGGGATATTGTATACCGCAAACAGGTTATTATTATAACCCACACTCATGAGACCCATCATATTGAATATTAATTACTATGATCACCCAATATTATTTAATCTCTTCGGGGTGATCATAGTATATCCTATATCATTTCAATAAATGCATTGATGCGGTTCAGCAACTGCTCACTCTGTTCGCTACCCCCTTCATGCTGCTCAATGATCATGGTCGGTAATCCAGTATCACGCTTGATGGTGTCGCACAACATTCGTGCAACAGCTGACTGTGTATTGCAACCCCATTGGTATAAAAACAAGACACCGTCGGCACCTGATTTTTTGAGTTGCTCAATCGTCCAGGCAGCCCTTAATTCAACAGACTGTTCATAGGGATATGAGAGTATGGCGTGCGCAAGGTTCTGGTAAGGGTCACCCTCTTCCTTAACCAGGGTGCATATATCACTCCAGTGATTATCATTCCCAACAATTATTGCACCGGCCTCTTCAATACGAAAATCGTTTGGCCTGACGCATGAGCCACAGATAAATAACCGAACCGGCTTATCAACTACCCCTTCAGCCTTGATACCATTTTTCACACGTTCACTGATATAGGCCTTTGACTCTCTGAGTATCGTCAAGCTCGCACTCGGATCTCCATGAATCTCCATCCCTCCCATCTGGAGAATATGTCGACGATCCAGGCCATTGGTTGGCGGCACATCGGCGGACCACCAAAGCTCTGCGATATCAATTGCCAGGCGTCTACCTTCGTTATGCAACCTGATCTCTTTTGAGAGATCATCATCAGTGACTTCACGGCCGGCAATTTTACCGATCTCTCTTGTCAAACGGCGCAGATTATCCGAAAAGTATTCAACCGCCCATTGCTTGTCGGCCTGATGACGCATCGGATAATCTATGTTCATCAGCTTAACCGTTTTATTTGGTCCATGCCGATGAGCTTCAACACCATAGGAAATGTCAGAACAACGTAAGCAGGTAAATGGAGCAACCATATCAACAGGAAGTCCACCTTCCTGAATCGACTCATAACCAGCAGTCTGGCACGCTTCAAAACTGATGGCGTGATAGGCCTTCTCTTTCTGCTTGTGCCGTCTCACCACCTCTTCATTCAATCCAAGCCCTTCATGCCGACCTCTAGACCACATACCAACGCTGGCAGGACGCAACGCTATACCTCCCGCCGCGTAGTAGGGATCAACACTTTGACCACCCTGGACAAAAATGACTGGAGATCCATTCTCTCTACTCTTGTTAATACGATCGTTCATCGTGAGCAGGAGATAGTTGTGCTTGATAGCGCTAGGAAGATGAATATCCCGTGACATACGTCCATCAACATATTTCCTCTGCGTATATGCATAAGGGTATTTCTTCGGCGCGACTTCCGTCATATAATGCCAAATATCCGCTCCAGTCGCCTGAGAACCATCACGAAATTGAATGGCCTCCGTTGCTTCAAACTCTTCACGCAACTCCTGCGGATACTCGTATAGATCTGTTGTAGCCATTCTAATTTCTCTCTATGTTATAGTTATACCGTTACCTCTGCAGCAGATTCAGCTTTGATCTTGATCATCTCGACGAACGCCTCCAGCCTGGTTCTCAATGCCTCGTAATCAGAGCCTGCATACTCGGTATGGATCTCAAGCACCGGAATGGCAGACTTGGCCAGTACATCCTTTGTCTCCTTTGCTTTGAAGGTAAACGGATCACAATAACGCAATGTGTGATAGATAACTCCTTGTGCCTTGAACTCGGCGAGAAGTTCATGGAGCTTTTTCAGACGTCGATCACTCTCTAAATCAAGATATGGAAGCGCAGCATGAGGAGTGCGATTCAGGTAACCAAGTGCTACCCCTGCCGGCGAGATCTCCTTTATATCCAGGTCAAGATGAGGAAGAATTCCTGTCCAGATATCGTCTCCAACAATTCGCCCACCTACGGAAGTGATGATGTTGATCAGTTTCCGATCGCCCCGCGGAATCAGGCTGCCTGAAATAAAAATCCTTGCGTCATTGCCATCAACTTCAATAACCGGATTGTGCTGAAGCTCCTGCAATTCTGCGAGGGTCTGGTGAAGCAGGGCCAAGTACTCTTTCTTATCAAGTAAATCAACCGCCTGAATAAGGTCAAAAACTTCCACCCAAGAGATTACGTTATCTTTTGCTGCCTGAAAGGAGTAGATACTTTTCAGGGTTTTGCGAATATCATTGTACAAGGCTACAGATTCACCCAGTTTCGCCAGGTCCAGCGACACTCCGGCACGCTCTTCAAGCAAACGGGTAAACTCATCAGCCTCTTTTCCAAAGTACTCTTTACCCTCCTCCCAGTAAAAGTTGCGGGGTACACCAAGAACAATCACATCCTTTTTAAAGTAGTACTCGATCACTTCAGCTGCACGGAAGTTCTGCAAGCAGGTTGCATCAAATGCAAGGATATCTGTTTGCTGAATGAATGGATCTTCATTTTCAGAAAACGCTCCAACAATTTCACGGATGAAAACACAGTTCTTGCTGGATGCGTATCGCCCACCAACCTCTACAAGTCGGTCATCGCCTCCAATCGCAATCCTTATCGGTATAAATCCAAGCGCATGTATGATTTCTTCAGGAACATTATATCCCGTCCAACCAACAACCTTCTGACCGTTCTCCCGTAACTTCTTTAACTCAGCAGGGCGCTCCTCGAGCCGTTTTCTAATTACTTCCAGTGTCTTAATAGCCATGATGAAATTCCTTTCTCTTATAGGTTAGTCGTTATAATGTCGTCCTCAGAGCATTTCGATGAATGCATTTACACGATTCAGCAACTGTTCACTCTGTTCGCTGCCGCCTTCATGCTGCTCAATAATCATGGTCGGTATTCCTGTATCACGCTTGATGGTATCGCACAACATACGGGCAATGGCGGACTGGGTATTGCAGCCCCATTGGTATAAAAACAAAACACCGTCGGCACGTGACTTTTTAAGTTGTTCAATCGTCCATGCAGCTCTTAATTCGACAGACTGCTCATAGGGGTATGAAAGGATGGCATGCGCAAGGTTCTGATAGGGGTCGCCATCCTCCTCAACTAATGTGCTGATATCACTCCAATGATTATCCTGACCGACAATGATTGCTCCAGCCTCCTCGATACGGAAGTCATTTGGAAAAACACATGATCCGCAGACAAACAAACGAATCGGTTTATCAACAACTCCTTCTGCCTTAATGCCTTTCTTTACCCGCTCTTTGATATAGGCATGTGACTCCCGGAGTACCGTCAAGCTTGCACTTGGGTCTCCGTGAACTTCCATCCCACCCATCTGATAAAGAGAGCGGCGATCAACTCCGTTGGTAGGAGGAAGATCTGCAGACCACCATAGCTCAGCGGTCTCAATAGCCAATCGGCGCCCTTCGTTATGCAACCTGATCTCTTTTGAGAGATCATCATCAGTGACATCACGGCCGGCAAGTTTGCCAATCTCACTTGTCAACCGGCGAAGATTTTGCGCAAAGTATTCTACTGCCCATTTCTTGTCGGCCTGATGACGCATCGGATAATCTATGTTCATCAGCTTTACCGCTTTATTTGGTCCATGCCGATGGGCTTCAACACCATATGAAATATCTGAACAACGCAAACAGGTAAACGGAGCAACCATATCAATAGGAAGACCGCCTTCCTGAATATTCTCGTACCCG
>JAPLFE010000048.1 GCA_026390855.1 Chlorobiales bacterium
TGCCTTGTATTTTTCGCGCTGTCCGATACCCTTCAGACGCAATGCACTGTCAACAACCACGTATTATCGCCACATCGGGCTTTATGCATTCAGTGCCGATGTGCTGGCGAAATTTGCCGAACTACCACCCTCAATGCTTGAGGAGGCAGAATCCCTTGAACAGCTTCGTTTGCTCGAGAACGGGTTTCGTATACAGTGCATCAAAACGCTCGTTGATAACCCCGGAGTTAATACCATCGAGGATCTTGAACTAGTCCGCAATATAATCAGGGAAGCTTCGTATGGCTGATCACAGCTGGAAGCACACCATCATGAAAAAGAAGTTCAATCTCATCGGAAGGGTGCAGCTTTTTTGTGCCGGTAATGAATTTCCCTTCTTTTTTTACAAGTACATACCCACGTTCAAGTGTTTTTCTGTAATCAAGCATCATTAACTGTTGATGGATAGATGCGAAGCTCTCTCTTTTTTCACTAAATCCAGTCTTGATTATACTTGACATTTTATCAACGAGAGTGTTGAGGCGGTCATCAAACTGCTGCATCTGCAAAAGAGGTCTATTGAAAGCATAACTGCTGCAGATTGAATAGATTTGGCGGTCAGCACCATCAAGCTTTCCAAGCAGCAGACTCTCCTGTTTTGATTGAAGATTGTCGATGTGCCGCAAGAGTTCCTGACTATCCGGAACGGCCAGTTCTGCTGCAATGGAGGGCGTTCCAGCCCTGAGGTCAGCGACCATATCGGCAATGGTCAAGTCGGTTTCGTGACCGATCGCACTAATGATCGGTATTACGGATTTGTAAATAGCATTAGCCACAAGCTCTCCATTGAAGACCTGCAGATCCTCAAGTGAGCCACCGCCTCTAGCGATAATAATGACATCAGGTCGGTGGCTGCTTTTTTTTGTGTTATTGAAATACCCTATGCCTGATGCTACTGCTTCAGCTGCATTTGCACCTTGAACACTAACAGGATAGAGAAGAACTTTCACAGCCGGAAACCTGCGTTCTAGCACCTTGCTCATATCCTCAATAACAGCTCCAGTGGGAGAGGTAATGAGTCCGATTGTTTCAGGTATTTCAGGAATAGGTTTCTTTAGCTCAGCATTGAAATAGCCAGCTTTTGCAAGTTTCTGAAGAAGTTCGGCAAAAGCCTGTTGAAGCGCACCCTGTCCGGCTTCAGTGACCGACGTACAAATCAGCTGATAACGACCAGAAGGAGGATAGACCTCAAGACGCCCTTCAGCAACTACATTCATGCCATCTTTGAGTGTCATGGCCAGCCGATTCCCTGTGGTTTTCCATATAACAGCAGCAATCTGGGCACCTTCATCCTTCAGGGTCAGGTAGCTATGCCCCGAACTATGTCTCTTGAAGTTCGATATTTCACCTTTTATCTTTACTTGAGGAAAAAGTGTTTCAAGCCCGGATTTGATTTGCAATGTCAGTTCGCTGACAGAAAGAATCTCTATGCTCATTCCCTGAAAAAAATAAATTGGTAGCTAAAAAGACCTACATGCAGAAATAAAACAAAACATTCGGCAAATCCCCCTCTGTTTTTTTTGTGTTTACTCATTCATGATGTCGTTTAACGCATTACCCTGAATTGGATGTGTTCTTTCGAATCCCGGCTTGTCGGAGGTTTTTGGGGGGAAGTGTTATATTATGTCTCAATTAACCATAGGGGGTTGAACGCTTATTTCGCAATGTCGATGTTATGAAAAACCATGATCTGATAGAAGCGCTGGCCGGATTGCTTGATATTGATACACAAGAGGCTGGAAGTCTTCTGAAAGGATTTTTCAGCGCCATGGTTACAGAACTTCTTGCAGCGCAAAAGCTTTCAATCAAGGGCCTTGGTTCGTTTACGGTAACCAGCATTCCCTTGAAAAAAAAGAGCAATACATCTGGAATTACCTATACCCCGCCCTGCAATAAGTTAACATTTGATAGTCGGATTTCTGGAACTGATGATTCCGTGCGGATTGCTACGTTGAGGCTTTTGATGAATCCTGTCGTAGCAGAGCGCTTAGCTCAGAGTCTTGCAGTTGTTTTTGCCAATGCGGTTAAGCAGCAAAAAGAGATACAAATTAATGGTTTAGGTCTCTTTTCTCTTGAACAAGGTCTTTATAGATTCATTCCCGAATGCTCTCTGGAAGAACTTTTGAATAGAGAGTATAAGAATCTGGAAGAAGTTGTTCTTCCGCACCATGATACTTCACCGGTTCGTAAAGAGAGTAAAAAGCTTCGTTATGCACTACCTTTTTCAGTGTTTATTTTCGCTTGTGCGGTACTTCCTTTCCTTTATTATTGGCAACCCGAAGCCATATTATCAAGCTCAACGGCTAAGCCTGCAGAAAATAAAGTGACAATTGCTGTTCAGAGAGAAACAATTCCTGTAAAGAAGTTGCCAACTGTAGCAATGAATTCCCAAGAGTTGTCCACAGGAGGCGTGGCTGATTCAGTGGTTCTCGAAAAAGGAGATTATATTATTGTTCTTGAGACTTTTCGATTGGAGCGGACAGCCCTGAAAGAACAGGCCCGTTTGCATTCGAAGGGATTAATGGCATATGTCTGGCCTGGATCCGTCAATGGGGTTCAATATTACAGGATTGTGACTGGTAAATTTTTAAACCGCAATGAGGCGTTAACGTATATCAAAAGCATGCCTGAAAAAATTGCTGGTAGTATATATATCCAACAGGTTATAAAGAAAGGTATTCTTCATGGAGAAAAAGGCTTGTAAAACCTTGCATCCCCAGTCAATGTGTCCAGCGTTCGGAGGACTGAGGGTACTGACAAGAATTGACGGTGTTCAGGTTTGTTTGTTAGCAGACCAAGGTTGCCTTTATGGGCTTACCTTTGTCTCACATTTTTATGCTGCTCGTAAATCCATTATATCCCCTGAATTGATGAATGTACAGATTTCAGGGGGAACTATGGTTGATGACCTGCGGCGTACCATTGAGGAAATTGCTCAAGACCCTTCAGTGAGATTTATTCCTGTAGTCAGCACCTGTGTCGCTGAAACTGCCGGTATAGCAGAAGAACTCCTGCCAAGGAAAGTTGGTAACGCAGAAGTGCTTCTTGTTCGTTTGCCGGCGTTTCAGATCAGGACACACCCGGAAGCAAAAGATGTTGCCGTTGCAACACTTTTAAAGCGATTTGCTGGGTTTGATCGCCCTAAACGAGCAAAATCTATAGTGATACTTGGAGAGATTTTTCCAGTTGACGCCATGACTATAGGGGGAATTCTTCAGAAAATTGGTGTTGAGTCAGTCATTACACTGCCAGGGACCGCACTTGAGGACTATATTGAAGCAGGGCAGGCTGAGGCTTGTGCTGTACTGCATCCTTTTTATGAAAAGACGGTATCATTGCTTGAAGAGAAGGGAATAAAAATTGTCAAAGGCAACCCGATAGGTGCCAATGCAACAGTGCAATGGATACGCCGCATTGGAGAAGCCCTTAATCTTGATCCAGTAACTGTCCAGGCTGTAGCAGAAGAGGAAGGCCAGAAAGCCCGCGATGTGTTAGCTCAATTCAAACATCTGAAAGGCAAAGTGATTGTTGCCGGCTACGAAGGTAATGAGCTTCCCGTTGTTCGTCTTCTGCTTGAGGCAGGTCTTGACGTACCCTACGCATCCACCTCCATTGCCCGAATGGTGCTCGGAGAGGAGGATCACAACGTTTTGTCTATGCTCGGCACAGAAATTCGTTATCGGAAATATCTTGAGGAGGATATGCAGGCCGTGCTCGATTATGAGCCGGATCTAGTGATCGGCACAACCTCTCTTGACAGCTTCGCAAAAGAGAGAGGAATCCCAGCTATTTATTATACCAACAACATCTCCGCAAGGCCACTTTTTTTTGCTGCAGGTGCAGCTACCGTTCTCGGCATGATCAGCGGATTGCTAGGAAAAAAAGAGGTGTTCCAAAAGATGAAAGAGTATTTCGTTGGATAAAAAAGAATACTGTCTAATAGAAAAAGCCGGTTCTAGCCGGCTTTTTCTATTGAAAATCTTATCTCAGCACTTTCTTAAACTTCCATAATCTCTTTCTCTTTCAAGGTAATCAGCTCAGTAAGCTGTTTTTCAAACTTGTGCAGCATCTCGTCCGCATCCTTTTTCCCCTTGTTTTTATCATCTTCACTGATTGCTTTATCTTTCTCGAGCTTTTCAATCTCGTGAATCATATCGCGGCGAAGATTGCGAAGAGAAACCTTAGAGTCTTCTCCAAACTTTTTGGTGAGCTTGACGAACTCTTTCCTGCGCTCTTCCGTAAGTGGAGGAATGCTGACTCTGATATTCTGGCCGTCAGCAGCAGGGTTGAGTCCAAGGTTGGCATCGCGGATGGCCTTTTCTGTAGCTGAAACCATCGATTTATCCCAAATCTGCACCATCAGGGTATGAACATCCAGAACCCCAACGTTACCGACTTGCTTCAGTGGCATCTGTTGGCCGTATGCTTCAACCTTGATACGATCAAGAAGAGTTGTTGTAGCCTTTCCTGTTCTGATCGAAGCAATTTCATGCTGAAATGCCTCGATAGTCTTTTTCATTTTAGGCTCAGTTTTCTGATAAACATCCCTGACACTCATAGCTGTTTGGATAGGTTAGTGCTGGTTTGCCAAAAAAATGCAACGTTCTTTATTGAGCGTTTGCCTGTCCAACTGTAGCTTTCGCAAAGCGCTTGTTGAAGCGTTCAACACGACCAGCGGTATCAACAAGTGTCTGTTTTCCGGTATAGAATGGATGGCAGTTGTTGCAGATATCAACCTTGATGGTTGTTCTGGTTGAACGGGTAACGAATGAGTTGCCGCAGTTTGCGCAGTTGACGGTAACCTCTGTATACTTTGGATGAATATCTTGTTTCATGACTTTCGTTGACTTTATCGTACAATAAGTGATATAACCGGCAATAAAATTGTAAAGGTGCAAATATACAAGAATTTCAATCCAGTTACAACCATTAATATGACCGGTTCCACCTCAATAAGCTACCTGAAAGGAGTAGGCCCCAAAAAAGCATCCATCCTTAAAGAGGTTGGTATTACGACTATCGACGACCTTTTTGATTACTTCCCGCGCCGATATCTCGACCGCCGTGCACTGAAAAGCATTAAAAACCTTGTTGAGGGGGAAACAGTAACTGTTGTTGGTAAAATATTAAAAACAAAGCTTGAGGGTGACACTCCCGGAAGGTCACGATTCAAGGTCTGGCTTGCAGATACTACCGGCGTACTTGAGCTCACCTGGTTCAAAGGAGTACGATATTTCTCTCGCACCGTTGTGCAGGGGGAAGCACTTGCCGTACATGGCAAAGTCAGTTATTTCAACCATCAGGCGCAGATGCAGCATCCCGATTTCGACCGCCTCAGTTTAACTCCACATGAATCGGGGGAAGGTATCAGCAGCGATTTTGAGCTCTACAATACCGGCAAAATTATCCCGCTTTACCCGTCAAGTGAGGCAATGAAGCAGGCCAGCCTCACCTCCCGACAGATACGCAACCTTGTTGTCCGGGCTTTTGAGGCGTCAATACCAGGCAGCCCGGAAAATCTCAGTCATGCAATTCTTTCGGATTACAACCTGCTTCCGCTAACCGAGGCATATCGTGAAATTCATTTTCCCTCATCGCACGATGCGCTCTCCAAGGCACGCTACCGCATGAAGTGGACCGAACTTTTTTATGCTCAGCTTTTATTTGCCCTCCGTCACCATGAGATCAGGCAGATTAAATCTGCAGTCATGTTCACTCATTCCGGCGCAGTCACAGCCAGGCTTTATGAAAGCCTTCCCTATGAGCTTACCGATGCTCAGAAAAATGCGATCCGCGAAATATACCGTGACCTCAAAAGCGGCAGTCCCATGAACCGCCTTCTTCAGGGAGATGTAGGATCAGGGAAAACCATTGTAGCTATGTTTGCCATGGCTCTTGCAGCCGATAACGGGTTGCAGTCGGCCTTCATGGCTCCCACAGAGATTCTTGCAGTACAGCACTACCTTGTTATGAAGCGTTACTTTCAGCCTCTTGGCCTCCATGTCGGGCTCTTGACGGGGAAACAAGGCAAAAAAGAACGGCAGGAGGTTCTCTCTTCGATCAGTTCCGGCGAACTCAACATCATTCTCGGCACCCATGCCATGATCGAAAAAGGAGTCAGCTATGACAGTCTGGGACTGGTTATCATCGACGAACAGCATCGCTTCGGAGTTTTGCAGCGCAAGGCGCTTCAGGAAAAGTCAACCAATCCTCACGTCTTGCTGATGACAGCCACCCCCATACCACGAACACTTACCATGGGAGTTTTTGGTGACCTCGATGTTTCGGTTATCCGTCAGATGCCGGCCGGCCGTACACCAGTAAAGACCTATCTCAAGCAGGAAAAAGAGAACCGAAAAGTCTATGATTTTCTTCGGTCGCAGGTGGCAGAAGGAAGACAGGGTTATATTGTGTATCCTCTTGTAGAAGAGTCAGAAAAAATGGACATGAAAGCAGCCGTCGAAAGTTATCATCAACTTTCTGCCGAAGTATTTCCTGACCTTCGACTCGGATTGATTCACGGCCAGATGACCCCCGACCAGAAAGAAGAGGTAATGGCGCAGTTCCGGAATGGAGAAATTCATCTGCTGGTAGGAACAACCGTTATCGAAGTTGGTGTTGATGTTCCGAACGCCACTGTTATGATTATCGAGCATGCTGAACGCTTTGGTCTTGCTCAGCTTCACCAGCTCAGGGGACGTGTAGGTCGCGGTGAGCACCGCTCCATCTGCTTTCTCCTTTATGCGAAGCTTACGGAAGAAGCTCGCGAACGGCTTGCCGCCATGGAGTCAACGACGGACGGATTCATCATTTCCGAAATCGATGCCAAAATAAGAGGTGCAGGCAATATTCTCGGTAAAGAACAGTCAGGTACCCTGAGCGGATTAAGGATAGCTGATCTAAACAGTGATTTTGATATTATGCAGTCAGCCCGCTCTGCGGCATTCAAGCTTGTTGAACAGGATGGCCTGTTACAGGATATCAATCATCGTATGATAAAGAGTTATTATCATCGTTATTACCACGAACGCTCCTCTCTGGCAGATATCGGGTAGAACTTATTGAAACATAGAGAGAAGGGATGACTGCAGTTTGAAAATGAACACAAAAAAAGATCACAACTCGGCCACTGCCGGAATGGTTACAGAGGTTTCCGGTGCATCATACATTGTTATTTCCGAAGACGGCACCGAGTTTCGTGCCCGTACCTTTCCAGGTACAAAAACGGATAATGGCGACACCTCGCTTGTCGCTGTGGGTGACAGGGTAGAGCTTAAATTGATTGAGACCGGCACAGCATTATTTGAAGCAGTTATAGCATTTGTACAACCCCGTACGAGCGCTCTGACCAGGAAAAGGGAGGTTCGTCGAAACCGCAGCAAAGAGAAAACACAGGTAATTGCCGCCAACATCGATCAGCTTGTCGTTGTCGTCTCCGCGTATGACCCCCTGCTCAGCACCCGCCTTATCGACCGTTACCTCGTCTTTGCAGAATCCGAACAGCTCGAAACGATTATTGTGGTCAACAAAATGGATCTTGAAGACTCACCAGAAACCCGTGAGCTCATGAAACCCTACAAAGCACTCGGATATACCATTTTTTATACCAGTGCCGAAGAGCAACGAGGCATGAAACGTCTTAAGAAGGCACTTGCAGGAAAGCTTTCAGCTTTCAGCGGTCATTCAGGTGTAGGGAAGTCAACCCTGATCAACCAGCTTTTTGGCCACGAGCGCTTAAAAACCGGCGAAACAAATGAAAAGACAGGCAAAGGCCTTCATACAACCAGCAACTCAGTTATGCTCCTTCTGCCCGGCGGCGGGTACATCATCGACACTCCCGGAATAAGAGAGTTTAATCTCTCCGACATCACAAGGGAAAACTTACGGTTTTACTTCAAAGAGTTTCTCACCTTTATGCCAGACTGTACATACTCTTCATGCACCCATACAGTAGAACCGGGGTGCGCAATTCAAGGTGCGGTCGAGTCCGGCCTTATTGATTCTGAACGTTATGAGAGTTACCTTGCAATCTATGACAGCATCGACCAGCAGAGTTGAAGCTGACCCTGAAGCATTCACCGCTTTACCACTGTAAGAACATTTTTACCGACTGCATTTGTTTCTTTCATCATTGAACCGTTTTGAGCAATGATTATTACCGTCAATCCAGCCACAGAAGAACCGATTGCCGAATATCATACCATGACATCCGGTGAAATTCGAGAAGCAATAACGCTTTCCTATTGGGACTATATTTCATGGCGAGATCGCACCCTCTCTGAGCGCAGTGCCCTCATGAAACGCCTTGCAAAACTACTTCGTCTCGAAAAAGATCAGCATGCCGCCCTGATGAGTCGTGAAATGGGCAAGCCTCTCTCCCAGGCATTAGCGGAGGTAGAAAAATCAGCATGGGTCTGCGATTATTATGCCGACCATGCCGCATCGTTTTTAAAGCCGGAAAAGAGAGATCTTGGCGACGGCTTATTAGGGGTAGTGAAATTCGAGCCGATCGGCCTCGTTCTCGGCATCATGCCGTGGAATTTCCCCTTTTGGCAGGTATTCCGGTTTGCCGCGCCCGCTATCATGGCCGGCAACGGTGTTATGGTCAAACACGCCCCAAATGTAACCGGCTCTGCCATTGCCATCGAACAGCTCTTTCGCGATGCAGGATTTCCCGCACATCTCTACAGTGCCGTGCATATTGCTCTTGAAGAAGTTGACATTCTGACCGGCTTCATGATCGACCACCCAGCAATACAGGGAGTCTCATTAACAGGCAGTACAGCCGCAGGTCGAGCTGTCGCAGCAAAAGCCGGCAAAGCGCTGAAAACAAGTGTGCTTGAACTCGGCGGCAGCGACCCCTATATTGTCCTCGACGATGCCGATATCCCCCAGGCAGTCAATCTCTGTGCAGCAGCACGTCTTCTCAACAGCGGCCAAAGCTGTATAGCCGCCAAGCGCTTTATTGTGCACTCGCATGTTTTTGAGCAGTTTGAACATCTCCTTCTAGAACGCATGCAATCCGCAGTAATGGGTGATCCTTTCGATCCAGCAGTTGAGGTTGGACCTCTTGCCCGCCACGACCTCCGCGAACAGCTTCACAACCAGGTAACCCGGAGTGTTGCTGATGGTGCACGGCTTCTTTGCGGTGGAAAAATCCCAGAAGGAAAAGGCTTTTTTTACCCACCCACAGTCCTCTCAGGGGTTCACAAATGGATGGAAGTCTATAGCGAAGAAACTTTCGGGCCAGTCGCCACTCTTATTCAAGCCAAGGACGACAGTGAAGCTGTTCTTATTGCCAACGATACCCCCTACGGGCTGGGATCGGCAGTTTTTTCCGGCAACACCGAAAGGGCGCTAACCATAGCCGATCAACTGGAAGCGGGAAACTGTTTTATCAACAGTTCGGTAAAATCCGATCCACGCCTGCCTTTTGGCGGAGTCAAACAGTCCGGGTATGGCCGCGAACTCTCCAGCTATGGAATACATGAATTTGTGAACATAAAAAGCCTGTGCTTCAAAGA
>JAPLFE010000162.1 GCA_026390855.1 Chlorobiales bacterium
ATGTTGCCCGCAAGCGAGCCTTCAGTCCTAAATGAATTAGAATTAAAGTCATTCGGAATCAATTCCGAAACCATCAAGTACTTGGTTGACATCTTCTTCAAGGGTTTGGGCATTTCTCATCGGTCGCAGTTGTTCGGAAATTCCGAACAACTGACTCTTCGTTCAGCTCACACAAATGCGCCTTAACGGGGTTTTTGTGAATATTCTCGATCACAATATGCCGATGTACTTCATTGCGGATAGAACGATCCCAATAATCACCCGTCCAAAAGCTTTTCCCGGGAACGCCGAGCCCCAGCTAGGCATTTCTGGATAAGTTTTTTTCAGGCATACCGTTGCACCAACACTGACCGAACGCGATCAATATTTGGCTGACATCTCCTCCAAGGCGGCAGCACCACTTTCTTGATTAAAAAGTGTAGCTGTTTTTGTTTGACTATTTTATCCTGACTTGTGCCAAAATTTGAAAAAGCGCTGACCAAGAAAATTAAGTTCTTGATTTTATTGCAGTTAATATTTCCGAGTTCCTGAGTATTGGCACTAATGCTATCTTCTCCCTATGCGTGGGGACTTGAAAATCAGAAAGGTGCAGACTGCATCCGGAGCAACTGCCGTACAGGTAGTCAAGAATAAAGGAACGGAGCGTTCTTTTCTCAAACATATTGGCAGCGCTCACGACGAGCACGAGCTTGAATTGTTGCTGGATGAGGCCAAACAATACGTCGAAGCCCATTGCCGCCAGCCAAATCTGTTTACTGATACTGGTACTGATACGCCGTCTTCATCATCACTGTTCAAGGCGGTTCTTGACAAATCAAGAGCCGTTGGCATCACCCATCAGTTTGCCCGCAATGCGCTGCTCGCCTGCGCCCGAAAATGCGGCATGGTTTCTTTGCCGGAACTGTATCTTGATCTGGCACTCATGCGCATCATCGAGCCGACATCGAAGTTGCGCTCGATGGAACTTCTTGAGTTGCATTTCAAGGTCACCTATGCGAAGCGAACCCTCTATCGCCTATTTCCGAAGCTCTTGGAGCATCAGGAGGAGATAGAAGCCGCAGCCATCAAGACCGCTCAAGGAGAGTTGCAGGAGCAGTTCAGCCTGGTATTGTACGATGTCACCACCCTGTACTTCGAATCCTTCAAGGAGTACGATTTTCAGAAGCCGGGCTTCTCCAAGGACAACAAGCCGATGCAGCCACAGATCGTCATTGGCCTCATCACCACTCGTTCAGGTTTTCCTGTCATGCATGAGGTGTTCGAGGGCAACACCTTCGAGGGAAAAACGATGCTCAAGGTCATTCAACGGTTTCAGGAGCGTGTTGGCGAAACCAAGCCGGTTATTGTGGCCGATGCCGGTATGCTCTCAAAAGGCAACATCCTGAAACTGGAGAATGAAGGATACCGCTACATCGTAGGGGCTCGGTTGGCGAGTACTGCTGCGAGCTTCATCGATCAGATTCACAAAACACTACCGCGTACCGATAAGGCTCTACGGCGCTTCAGCTACAAGTCTGCAGTAAAGAATGCCACCATGATCTGTGAGTTCTCAGAGTCCCGGTACAAGAAGGACAAGCGAGAGTTCGATAAACAGGTCAAACGGGCGCTTGCCCTGTTGGATAAAAACGAGTCCGGTCGGCGGGCAAAGTTTGTCAAGAAAACCAAGGACACCGACAGGCCATTTATCTTCGATACCGATCTTCAGGCAAAGGCAGAGAAGCTTCTGGGCATCAAAGGTTATGTCACCAACATCCCTGAGAAGGAGCTGTCGAGTAGTGCAGTTATCGACTACTATCATGATCTCTGGAACGTGGAGCAGGCGTTCCGCATGAGCAAATCCGACCTGCAGGCCAGACCGATCTTTCATCGCACGGAGGATGCCATCAGGGCTCATATGCTCGTCTGCTTTATGGCCTTGATGATGGGCAAATACCTCGAAATAAAAATGCACCGGTCATTACGAAAGATCCAGGAGGAAATCTGGCGGGTCCATGAAATCCATCTTTGTTATGAACGAACCGGTGAGGTTTATGTCAAACAGATGGGTACAAGCGAATTTACAAACAAGGTTCAGCGACTTCTTGAGTTCTGAGTTTCGGCACTAACTGGCACAACTCGGGAGTTTTTTTCAGGCATACCGTTGCACCAACACTGACCGAACGCGATCAATATTTGGCTGACATCTCCTCCAAGGCGGCAGCACCACTTTCTTGATTAAAAAGTGTAGCTGTTTTTGTTTGACTATTTTATTTATGGAATCAATTCTTGTTGAACGCTTATTTCATATTCAGCTTGATTGCATTTGATCGGTAGCACAACTAAATTTACGGCAAATATTACGTATTTTTAAATATTTCAGAGTAGCGAGACGCATGAACAGAGAACAGCAGGCTTATTGCGCTTCATCCTCTCTTTTTTATCTTTGCAAACAATAATCTATAAAGTTGTTCCTGAAAATATTCTTGAACAAGCCCGCTATGCTTCAACAGTTTGGTGTAATTCCAAAATAGTAACCCAGTAAAGACGTATGTCAAATCATAAAATCTCAATAATCACGCCGACATATAACTCTATAGAGACCATCGAGGCCTGCATCCTTAGTGTGGCTAGTCAGACATTAGAAAACAGAGAACATATCATTCTTGATAATAAGTCGGCTGATGGCACCTTTGACATCATCAAAAAATACGCTGCTATCTACCCCCATATCCATGCTGTATCTGAAAAAGATCAAGGCATTTATGATGCTTTAAACAAAGGAATTGATTTATGCGATGGCGAATGGATCTATATTCTTGGAAGTGACGACACATTTTATAACGACGACGTGCTTTCCAGTGTCTTTTGTACTCATGAACTTGAACAATATGATGTCGTTTATGGAAATGTTGAGTGGGGGAAAGGGGGGACCCTGTATGATGGTCAATTCACAACACTGAAGCTGTTGAACAAAAATATCTGCCATCAGGCAATATTCTTTAAACGTAATCTGTTTAACCGGTTTGGAAAGTTTGAAACAAAGTATAAAGTCCTTGCTGATTGGGTATTCAATATGCGATGGTTTTGCGATAAAGAGACCAAAATACTTTTTCTTAATCAGACATTTGCGACATATAATCCTGAGGGATTTTCTTCAAAAAATACTGATAATATATTCACAGCAGAGAGGAATTCTATTATTAGCACCCTTTTCCCAGAAGAATACTCTGTAATATTTGACTTAAATAATAAATTATTGAGTACAAACAATGAAGTAAATCAACTTATCACTACAATAAGTCAACAGGAGCAAGAAAATGATTCGCTTAAAACTACTGTTGATACTTTATATACATACATTGATACACTACAGTCTCGTATAAATTTACTTGATGCGTCAATAAATAAATTACAGAATTCGAGTAGTTGGCGAATAACAAAACCAATAAGAAAACTTTCAAATTCTTTCCGAAAAAGATCTAGAGCAATCCGCAATATTTTTAATATTTCCAGCATAGCCAACCCAGATCAAAACAGCGTAAACGTTCATGATTATTCTTCCGACTTTGCGACATTGTATAATGAGTTTCAATTATCAAAAGAGTATGTACTTAGGGATCTTGAAGAAATAATTGATATTATTATTCCCGTATTTAACGAATTCAAACGATTGCCGGGACTGTGTAAAAGCATTATTGAAAATACGTCCACTCCATATCGTCTTTTTTTAATCGATGATCACAGTAGTGACGAACAGGTTTACCCATTTTTAATGCAATTTAAAAACGAGCACCCGCAATATGATATTGTTGTATTAAAAAATAAAACTACAATTGGCTTTTTAAATTCAATCAATAAAGCGACACAGTCTTCAAAAAATAACTTTATTATTTTAAATTCTATAGGTGAGGTGCCTTTGGGATGGTTGCAAAAACTCATGCACCCTATTATAGAAAATAAATCCATCGCCACAACTACCCCTTTTAGTAATGACGAAACATTAAGAGGAGTTTCTGATTTACTCAATGATGATAATTACAGGGAAATAATTTCCGTTTTTGACATAGACAGGTTTTTTACAAACCTGAACCCAACCAAGAAATATCCAGATATTTCATCAGGAGTTGGCTTCTGCATGGGTGTCAACAAAACAATATTTGATAGTATTGGGCATTTTAACAATAAATCAAGCAAAATAACGTATGGAGATGAAGCGGAATGGTGCCTTAAGGCTTATAATAAAGGATTCCGTAACATTCTTATCCCCAACCTATTTATTTGCCATCACAATGATACAACATCGCTCGATCTTAAGCACAATCAAACCACGCAAAATAAATTTTTACAAGCTTATCCATTAAAAGAAATAAGCGACCTGCTTTTAATGTCATTATTATTAACAGATAAAATTCGTAATAAACGTATTCTTTTTGTTGATCACGATCTTGGAGGAGGAGCAAACCTCTATCGAAATAATTATGTAAAAAGAGAATTGAA
>JAPLFE010000076.1 GCA_026390855.1 Chlorobiales bacterium
GGGATTTTATACGTGTCAGTTTCGGAGTTGTATATATTGCCATGGTTAAACTCACCTTTGACACACGAAACTAATTTGTCAAGAAACACTCTGGTGATGCCTTGGGCACCCCAGTAATGGGTTTTCTGATCAAAACCTTCAATTTTAAGTTTTTTGTCGGCAAACGAAGGACGTCGAAGGGTCAGTTCAAATTCTGGCGCTATAGTTTTAATTCTCAATTTCTGAAGTATGAACTGCCGCGCCTTGGTATTCAGGGGCTGCAAAAGCAATAACGCCAATAGCAATTCCTTGTATTCGGAACCGATACCGATAAATCGGCGGCTTTCTTCGAGATCAGCTTTCTTGATACGCTTGCGAAAATCTTCTTCATACTTATTCACCAGTCTTTTTACCGTATCATTGTGACCAGAGTAATAAATAAGAACATTGTCAGGAAGCGTTGTTTGATCGATAGTTTTGCGCTCCCGACCATTGACCTTGAATTGCCCTGAAGTCCATGTAATCTCGGTCTCTTTTTTGTTGATCTCAAAATTTAGACGATAATTGAAATCTAGCTTATCCTTCTCATGGCCGTACTCGTATAAATGACGAAATATTTCAATCAGCGCTTCAAAAAGGTTTGACTTTCCTGTAGCGTTTTTGCCAACAAAAACATCAATAAAGCTGCCGCCATCGAAAGTCAGAGAAAAGTCCCTGAGATTTTTGTAATGGCTTATGTATACTGATTTGAGCCTCATAACTGGTACTTATATGTTTACCATCACAGCATCGAGAATTGCAGACTGTTTACAAGCAGCGGCATTGATCTGCTGTTCCAGTTGATCACACAGGGCCATGAGTTGGTCGATTTTGGCAACGATGCGGTGTTGCTCGGCGTGAGGTGGGAGGGGAAGTCGTCTATGTGTGACATCATCTCTTCCAATTCCTGGAATGGCTATGCCAGTGGAAAGACTTTGCAATTCATAAAAAATGGCAGTCAAAAAGTAAAGGAGGAATTCCTTGTTTACTTTGATGGCTCTCAAAGCCATCAATTGTCTGCTTATGGCTGCTTTCCTTTCTACCAATACATTTGTTTTTCCAACACCAGCACCTTTTACTGTGAGAAGTATGTCGTCCTCAATCGCCACAGCTTTTTCAATCGTAGTGGATCGGTTTGATCTAGGATTTTTGGCTCCAAAGTCAGCAGGGCCAGTATAGTAAGCAATTCCCTCACCATTTTCATTGTACTCGTTCGGGGTTAAATGCTGACCTGAAATCAACTCTATGAGTTCACCAAGCCTGACCCACTTCCATCCCACCGGCAGCTCATAAGGCACATCCTCAGACTTGATCTCTGGTAGTGGCTTTTGTGGTTTGATCTTTCCTGCTTTAACCAGCCTCAGTTTCTCTGCTTCGATCTCCTTCAGCAATTCACTGGCCGGCTGATCATTCGGGTCTTGCGGAACCAGTTTGCCCATAACGGCAAGCTGAAGAATGGCCTTGCGCAAATCGGTTACGTTTTCTTTGACGGAGTAGAGTTCACCGAAATGGCGATTGATGAAGTGCCTAGCTGCCACAAAACTGTCGGGTTCCTGTGCCTCCAGCAAGCTATTAAGAGCTGAGATGTGAACAGTAAGACGCTTCTCCTCTCGTTCGGCACGCAGCTTTTCCAACTCATCGCAACGGGCCATGAGCTGATCAATTTTAGCTACAATCCGACGCTGTTCAGCAAGAGGAGGAAGGGGTATTACTATTGATCCCAAAACTTTGCCTGACATGTTTGATATGCCGACACCCTGCCGATAATTATTTATTTCTCCAGTGGCATTCAGCTTTTCAAAAAAACGATAACCATAGTATGGATCAATTTTTTTGTAAAACCGTGCTCGATGAACATGATTTTGAAAGCAAATAAAGTGATCATAACACCAGACTGCAGCACGGCCGGCTTCCCCTCCTTCACAGAGTAATAGGTCTCCTTTTTGGGCAGTGCATTTTTCTATTTCTTCATCTGTAATTGGCATCTGGCGGACATTACTCAAGTCAAATTGACCCCAATAAAGATTAGATGTCGTTATATACTCTCTGTATTGGCCCTTATTACGACTTTTATCAAGCATCTTTCCAGAATTATGCTGAGCAATAGTACCAAATCTCACCCACTCCCAACTCTTTGGCAATGCATGCGGCACTTCCTCTGGCTTTATCTCCGGCAGCTGTTTCGGCTCCCTGATCTTTCCAGCCTTAACCAGCCTCCGTTTCTCCGCCTCGATCTCCTTCAACAGTTCACTGGCTGGTTGGTCATTCGGGTCTTGCGGAACAAGCTTGCCCTGCATGGCAAGGGTTAAAATCAGCTCCCGCAGTTTTTTGATGCCCTCCGGTGCGGCAAAAGCCGTATCAAAATACTTTTCAAGGACGCTCATGCGTGTATCGAGGTTATTCATGGCCATCCTCCACTACAACCCACTGGCCAGCCTTGGTTGAACCTCTCCGTTTTATCTTTCCTTCGGCCTTCAACTTTGCAAGATGCCACTCTACGCCTCTGATTGATAATCCCGTTATGGTACTGAGTCCTGTCCGCGTAATTCCAGGATTCTCCTTGAGGGCTCGCAAAATTTCTCCCACAATTTCTCCCACAATTTCTCCCACAGTTTCTCCCACAGTTTCTCCCACAGTCTTCACCACAGTTCCATCCTGCTGTTTCGCTGGCAAAGAGTCAGTCTGTGCCATGACCTCTTTTTCAAGAGCAAGCGCTTCCGCTGAAACCTTGAAAACCGTTCTGATGAAGTGGGATGAAAAAATATAGCACTCCCTGGGATAAGCCTTGAGAATGCGCGGCATACCGGAACCAAGGTACTCAACCATGCCCAGATCCTTGAATACCCGCATCAGAATCTTGTTACGAGGAATTGAATAGCCTGCAAAAAAGTCTTCCCGTTCTTCGCCTGGATGGATATAACCGGCAGCCGTTATTTCAAGTCGATCATCAAAAATCTCGAATTTCGGAACAAGCTCGGTTGAGTAGTCATTATGGATAATCGCATTGATGACCGCTTCCCGCAGGGCAACCTTGTTCCATAGACTCCGGCTGATTCGCTCTCGGGATGTGATTTTATTGAAAACACGATTCTCGACACCCTCCAGACGGTCGAGTACAAGCTTGCAGGTTTTTATGAGACAACAAAATCCATAATCCTTGCTCTGAAGCAGATTTACCCTGTCGGTACCTGCATATTTTGCCACCTGCACCGAATTACCGTTCTGATCAGCCAGCAGGTACCCTGCATAGTTGTAAAAGCCCTCTTCAGTGAGAAGTTCAAGATTATCAGCAAATTTATCGCCCAGTTCAAAGCCCGACTCTTCATAATATATTCTGAGTTGTTCGAAGCTGAGATCCTGCCTTGGTGAACGAATACGGCCCAAAGAGTTGCGGGTACGTTTGGAAAAGAGTTCCTCAATCATTCGTGATGGCATGGGCTCCGATGCACTGCCCACCCGGATGTAACAGCCCTTTTCGGTCATGCCAAATTTTTTCAGGTGGTATGGCTTTTCCGAGCCACCAGCAAGGGTTATGCGAATAACATCCTTTCCCTCACGCTCCTCATGAATAACATCAAAAAGCCCCATGATCGAGGGCTGGATGTTATTTTTAAGACGATCTTTTACTGCAAGCTGCACCGCATCACCGTTTGGCAAACCGTAAACTGAGCCATTTTTGTCGATACCGAGGTAGATCACGCCTCCGTCATGGTAGTTCAGAAATGCCACAACCTCTTTTTCGAGACCGTCGGTCAGTTCACGTTTGTATTCTATACGATTGGATTCCATGTTCTCAGTTTCCTCCCAATGCCTGCACGAGTTCCCGCTTCAGGTCGGCTTGTGCAGTTTCGAGTTTCCTTACAATCTCATGGTACTCCGCCATCAGCTCATCAGGGTTACGATGGTTCACCGCTACTTCGTGGGGGTTTTTGCAGTCGAGGTTGTAGTTGCGTGCTGCAATTTCCTCAACCGTAGCCTTCCATGCATATTCGCTAGCCGTGCGCCCTTTGCGCTCCGCACCACCCCACCAATCTTTTTCCCGATCAAACTCCTGAATGGTTAAAGGCTTTGAACGGGAGTATGACTTATATCCTTCAGGGTAAGGGTGTTCAAAGAACCAGACTGCCTTTGTTGGTCCCCCTTTTTCAAAAAAAAGAATATTGGTTGAAATACTGGTATAAGGGCTGAATACACCCTTCGGCAGACGGACAATAGTGTGCAGGCTGAACTCTTCAAGCAGCTCTCGCTTCAGATTGGTTTTGACTCCCTCTCCAAAGAGAAATCCATCAGGCAGTACCACCGCAGCGCGGCCAATGTCGTGCTTGAGCCGGTGCATGATAAGCGCCATGAAAAGATCGGCTGTTTCTCGGGTCTGGTACTTTTTGGGAAAGTTGTTTTCAATGCCGTCCTCTTCCATACCCCCGAAGGGGGGATTGGTAACGATAACATCGACGCGATCTTTCGGGCTGTAGTCCTTCAACGGACGGCTGAGGGTGTTGTCGTGACGGATGTTGGTTGGAACGTCAATACCATGCAGCATCATGTTGGTCAGGGCGAGCATGTGCGGCAAGGGCTTCTTTTCCACTCCATGAATACTCTCCTGCATGATCTTCAGGTCATCTGCATTCTTCATATGACCTTTGAGGTGTTCGATAGTGTTGATGAGAAAGCCTCCGGTGCCGCAGGCGGGATCGAGTACGGTTTCGCCGAGTTGCGGGTTGAGCGTCTCCACCATAAACTGGGTTACTGCACGAGGAGTATAGTATTCGCCGGAATTACCGGCAGACTGCAAATCAGCAAGAATCTTTTCGTAGATGTCGTTGAAAAGGTGGCGGTCAGTGGAAGAGTTGAAATCGACATCTTCTTCAATGGTATTGATTACCTGCCGGAGCAGGGTTCCGGACTTCATATAGTTGTAGGCATCCTCGAATACCGAGCCGATCACCCTGCCGTGTGGTGAGACCCCGGCAACGAAAGCCAATCTCTTCAGTGAAGGAAAGAGGTCGTTGTTGACAAAATCAATCAGCTCCTCTCCGGTAATTCCTTCGGGATCTTTTGCCCAGTTCTGCCACCGAAACCGGCTCTGAAGTGGGGTTTTATATTCTGGCATGGTAAGCTGCCACTCCTCCTCCCGATCATTGAATATTTTCAGGAAAAGGAGCCAGACAATCTGGCTGATGCGCTGGGCATCGCCATCAACGCCGACATCCTTCCGCATGATGTCCTGTATGGTTTTGATCAGTGTTCCGATCGGCATAGTGGTTCTGTGTTATGCGCTGTAAAGCGCTTGTTCGAGTTCGTGCACGGCTTGCTGATAGCTCTCAAAACCCTTGAAAATACGAATGATCTCGACAGGTGTGCCGAAAAAGGTGAATGGGGCAATATAGAGTATCTGCGGAGCTTCAATCTGCACAATGCCTTCGTCGGCATATTTGTCGAGAAGGGCTTCGAGCACCCGCCGCGCCTGCTGGCCATAGCGGGTAAAGTAATTGCGTTTTTTAACCTGCTCAACCCGCTCCCTGCGTGTAAGGGGCGGCTTGTCCCAGGCGATATGACAGATGAGGTCAAAAGGGTCATAGTCACGGCTGATCTCTTCGGAGAGTGCATCAAAAAAAACTCCCTCCCTCGACAGTTCTTCAATAATCACCTGTTTCTTCTCGGCACTGTTCCATCGACTGAGAAAATCTTCAAGTGAAGCGAACTCCCTCGATAATGTTTTTCGGGTATAGTCTTTGAGCGATTCAGTAATCAGTTTGCCATCCGCATCAAAATATTGCACCCTTTCGGCAACAACTTTCACCTCAACAGTATCGACCACATAGCGGCGGACACGCGGGCCATCTTCACTATCATTGTCATCTCCGACGTGCTGCCAGTTGCTGCCTTCGTCATCAGTATCCGGATAGAGGCTCTCTTCTCCAGAATCTTCGTCGCCCTCCATATCCGGCGGAACCGGTGAGTCGTCAGGATGCTGCGGAGTGTAGATCTGCACGGGATCTCCGTCGAAATCTGGATCGGCAAAGAGCTCGGTGGCTTTTTTGAAATCCATGATAGTGAAATAGTATTTGCCGTACTCTTCATTGATTCGGGTACCGCGCCCAATTCTCTGCTTGAACTCCGTCATCGAGAGAATGGTCTGATCGAGCACGATAAGCTTACAGGTCTGGGCATCAATACCGGTTGACATCAATTTAGAGGTTGTGGCAATCACGGGATATCGTGATTCAGGAAAAATGAAGTTATCGAGCTCTCCTTTGCCCTCTTCGCTGTCGCCGGTAATGCGGACAACATAGCGGGCATTCTGGGCAACCAGATCGCTGTTTTCGTTGACCAGTGCTTGCCGCATCCGCTCAGCATGATCGATGTTTTCGCAGAAAACGATGGTTTTATCAAAGCGGTTGGTCTGGCGGAGAAAGTCGCTGATCTTCTTAGCAACAAGGAGTGTTCGCTGTTCCAGAACCAGACTTTTATCGAAATCCTTCTGGTTGAATATCCGGTCTTCTATTTCATAGCCATGCTTGTCCTCCATGCCCTTATCAGGACGCCAGCCCTCCAGATCCTTGTCAAGATCGATGCGTACCACCTTGTATGGGGCAAGAAATCCATCGTTGATACCTTTTTTGAGAGAGTAGGTGTAGATCGGCTTGCCGAAGTAATCACTGTTGGAAATCTCTCTGGTCTCCCTGGGAGTCGCCGTCATGCCTATCTGTGTGGCTGAGGAGAAGTATTCAAGAATCTGCCGCCAGGCTGAATCTTCTGCTGCGCTGCCCCGGTGACACTCATCGACGACGATAAGATCAAAAAAATCAGGGGTGAACTGCCGGTAGATGTTCTGTTCTTCTTCAGTGCCGGTAACTGCCTGATAAAGTGAAAGATAAATCTCAAACGACTTGTTCACCTGCCGCTTTTTGATCTTGGTCATAGCCGAGCCAAAGGGCTTAAAGTCGTTCGTTATGGTCTGGTCAACCAGAATGTTCCGATCAGCAAGAAAAAGGATTCGTTTTTTGGCCTTTGATTTCCAGAGGCGCCAAATGATCTGAAAAGCGGTAAAGGTTTTCCCTGTTCCGGTGGCTATTACCAGCAAAATGCGGTTCTGACCCTGAGCAATTGCTTCAATGGTTTTGTTGATAGCCAGAAACTGGTAGTAACGAGGACTCTTGTTGCTCCCGTCGCTGTAATAGTCCTGGGTTATCAGGTTCTCCTGCTTTCCGGTTATCCCCCGATGCCGAGACCAGCTTTCCCAAAGTGCTTCGGCAGAGGGAAACTCTTCCAGAGCGAGTTCGCGCTCAATAATACCATCAGTGGAAATCTTGTTATGAAAGAGGAATCCATCCCCGTTGGAACTGAAGACGAAAGGTACCTCAAGCATCCCGGCATAACCCAGCGCCTGCTGCATGCCATCGCCGAGAGAGTGGCTGTTCTCTTGGGCCTCAATGACGGCAATGGGAATATTGGGTTTGTAGAAAAGCACATAGTCAACACGCTTGTGCTGAGCACGGGTATGCAGCTTGCCGCGGACAATAATGCGGCCCTTGGTCAGCGGAAACTCTTCCCGAATCTGGGTAGCAATGTCCCAGCCTGCCCTTTCAAGAGCTGGGGTAATGAATTTAGTGCAGATATCACGTTCCGTGAGCAGTTTCTTGTTCATCATTCAACTTTCCAACTTTAGTTTTGACTGGAGAGTCTCGGTCGTCTGCCTATAACATTAACAAAAAAGCCTGTGGAGACTTTTTCGAAGTTGTTTCCGGGAGCATCAAGGTACTGTGTTTTTATGGAAACCTTAGGTTTGAGCTGGATATTGGAGGGGAGATTTACATCTGCAAAAAAACGCCAACGGGTAGCTTCAAGCTGGTTGTTGATTTTGATACGGGCATCCGCTTCCTTATGCGCCATAACAATCAGTGGTTAATTCTAATTTCATCAAATGTGAAACTGTTAAATATAACCATCATTTATTTACATCAAATAAATGAACTATCGTAGGTTACGGCAAATTTTGGTTGTATGGCTTATTTGGAATGAAGAACAGATAGACGGATATGAAGTATCAGTCCTCAACAACCGTGAACAAGGCTTTTTGATGTGACCGTTTTTCTATTACAAGTCCATAAGCCTCAAGCTCAACCATAAGGGCACTTCTAATTTATTGCTGAGATAAGAGATGGAAGGCAAACTTTATCTGCAGGCTGAAAAAAGCTATTCTCTCAAGACAGCTTTAGTTTTGTTGGGTTTCAGGAATCACCCCAACCTACACAACATCAAATTATGTCCTTATAATAAAGGCCATCAGGAAAATGGAGTCTCAACGATTTCACCGTCATTCTCCGTTTCCGAAAAAGTCTGCTCAGCAACAGGCCGTATCTTGTTCAGCACTTCACCAGCGGGTTTAAGAAGCTCCTGAGCTTTTGGATTAAAAAGCAGGTTTCCAGCTAAAGCTCCAATAGCCCCGACACCAATCCCGTGAACAGCGTGAAAAAAAAGCGGAACAGCTAACGGGAGAGCTAATGGAAGCGCCAACGGAAGAGTAAAAACCGGAGCAAGGAGTGCAAGTTCGAAAATATCAGGTTGTGTCGTTTTATTTTCTACAGCATTTTCTTGAGGCATGGCAGTGATAACCTATCAGTTTTGAAATAAAAGATGAGCTACTTTTCTCTTTCGGTTCGATAGCCGAAGTGATGCATACTTAAAATTACGCCATTTTAATTGATTGAGCCAAAACAATAATTTCCAGTTCCATACAGATGCACGTCCAGTACCCCCCGAGAGAGAGTTACTTTATCGTCCTTCGGCCGCAATCCGACGAACCACGGTCTGCAATATCCCTCCGTTGCGGAAGTATTCCACCTCAACAGGGGTATCAATCCTGCATTGCAGGGTGAATGAAATCGTCTTTGCAGTTTTCGGATCGGTCGCAACAACATTGACAAGGTCACCCGGCCTGAGGGAATCATTGATAGCTATATCGAAAATTTCACGCCCCGCAAGACCGAGGCTGGCGGCGTCCTGACCATCTAAGAACTGGAGTGGCAAAACACCCATACCAATCAAATTAGAACGGTGTATACGCTCGAAACTCACAGCGATAACCGCACGTACCCCAAGCATGGCCGTACCCTTGGCCGCCCAGTCACGGCTGCTTCCCATCCCGTAATCCTTACCCGCAATAACAATCAGCGGGACGCCAGCCTCCTTGTAATGCATGGCGGAATCGTAAATGCTTCCCACCTCCCCATCACCATCTGAGCGGAACCGGGTCGTATATCCCCCTTCAGTGCCTGGGGCAAGTTTGTTGCGGATCCTGATGTTGTCGAAGGTGCCGCGAACCATCACCTCATGATTTCCGCGCCTTGACCCGAAAGTGTTAAAATCCTTCTCTGAAACCCCTATTGACAGAAGGTATGCGCCAGCCGGTTGACCGGGCTGGATCATCCCGGCCGGACTGATATGATCGGTTGTCACGCTGTCGCCAAACAGCGCGAGACAACGAGCTCGGAGAATCGACGCGGCTCCCTCTGGATCTGGCCCGAGAGCATCAAAAAACGGAGGTTTGCGGATATAAGACGAATCAGTATCCCACTGATAAAAAGCATCACCAGCCGTTTCGATCGCCCGCCAGCGTTCCGGCCCTTCATAAACTTCGGCATAACGCTTCTTGAAATGCTCAGGCAGGACGACAGATCGAGCGATTTCGCGAACCTCTTCGTCAGAGGGGTAAAGTTCACGGAGAAAGACCTCGCGGCCTTCACCATCAGTACCAAGGGGCTCGCGCTCGAAATCAATGGCAATGTGACCAGCAAGGGCATAGGCAATGACTAAAGCCGGACTAGCCAGATAGTTCGCCTTGACGAGCGGATTGATCCTTCCTTCAAAATTGCGGTTTCCAGAAAGCACAGAGGCAACGACAAGATCTCCCTTCCTGACAGCTTCGGCAACAGGTTCAGGCAATGGACCGGAATTACCGATGCAGGTGGTACAGCCAAAAGCCACAGTACTGAATCCCAGCGCATCAAGATCAGCCATAAAGCCGGCCGATGCAAGGTAATCGATGACCACTCGCGAACCGGGCGCAAAAGAGGTCTTAACCCAGGGTTGCGGAAAAAGCCCGCGTTTACGCGCGGCTCTTGCCATGAGTGCTGCGGCAATAAGGACTTCCGGATTGCTCGTATTGGTACATGAGGTAATTGCAGCAATAACCACGGCACCGTCCCGAAGCGAGACCTGCTGGCCATGCATGGTGATATCGATGCCTTTAGTGACCGGATCGGGATGTGATTCAACGGCAACGGCAACGCCACCTTCGGAAGCCATCTCATCTATCTCTAGAATGGAAGGTTTAGCGAAAACCGTCGAAAGGTCTTTCATCCATTGGCTGCTCATCTCGGAAAGGTCGATCCGATCCTGTGGACGTTTCGGGCCAGCCAGCGATGGACAAACCGTGGACATGTCAAGCTCGACCACCCTACTGAAACAGGGTACATCAGCCACTTCGTGCCAGAGCCCCTGTTGGCGCGAGTAGCGCTCGACAATTTCGCAGAGATCTTCCCTGCCACTGAGAGCAAGATAGTCGAGTGTCTCATCATCTACGGGAAAAAAGCCTGTAGTCGCACCATATTCTGGAGCCATATTCGCCAACGTTGCACGGTCAGGCAGGGAAAGCGAAGGAAGGCCCGGTCCGAAAAACTCTACAAATGAACCGACAACGCCCTCGCGTCGTAAGATCGACGTCAGGGTCAGTACGAGATCGGTCGCACATACACCTTCACCGAGAGCACCAGACAACCGGACGCCGACAACATCGGGCAACAGCATGTATACCGGTTGACCGAGCATGACGGCTTCGGCCTCTATGCCGCCAACTCCCCAGCCAAGCACACCAAGCGCGTTGATCATGGTGGTATGACTGTCAGTACCAACAAGGGAATCCGGATATGCGACACCGTTTTCGAGATGTACGACATCGGAAAAATATTCCAGATTCACTTGATGTACAATACCGGTACCAGGAGGAACAACATGAAAATTGCGGAGAGCCTTTTCACCCCATTTAAGAAACTCGTAGCGTTCCAGGTTACGCTCAAATTCCCTTTCGAGGTTTTTCTCAAACGCATTGGGGGTACCGAAATAATCAACTTGCACAGAATGATCGATAACAAGATCGCAGGAAACGAGGGGATTAATCCGTGAAGCATCGCCACCAAGAGCCGCACACGCTTCACGCAGAGCAGCCAGATCGACAATGGCAGGTACGCCGGTAAAATCCTGCAAAACCACTCTTGCCGGTTTGAATGGAACTTCGACCTGCGGCTTCGCAGAAGCCCCCCAATTCGCTATCGCCTCGATGTCGGCCCTGCGTATCGTGTAGTTATCGAAATTCCGCAATGCTGCTTCGAGGAGTACCTTTATGGTTTTCGGATAAGCACCTAAGCCTGGCCAGATATGCTCAAGAGCTTGAAGGGAATAGCAGAAAACCTCTCCCTTTTTCAGGGGAAGCGGCAAGCATACGCCAAAAGGGTCAAGCGGTTTAATCATGGTGAAATTGGGTTAGATTGCCCGGGTCATACCCCAATCCGGGAAAGAACTTCTGCTTGGAAAAAGAAAGTTACCTCTATGGAACAGAAATGGATCAGAAAGAATGGTTCATTTCTGGTCTTTTTTCCAGGGAATTCTGTTGCTGCATATCGAGGAATCGCTGATCAGTTTGATGATTTTGAATATAGGCTCGAGACGTAATTTCAATCCCTTCAGCATATGAAGTCGGCTCAAATCCGAATGCCTTTGAAAACTTTGATGAATCGAAAATATATTCTGCTTCACTCTGGTAAAGCATTTCGTAAGACTCTTTGACATTTGAATCAAACAAACTCGCCATCATTAAGAGCAGGCGGTTGAGTTTTCTGTAATTTGGTTTAATACCGAATTCCTTAGCCACCATATGTATAAACTCCTTGCCCGTTGGAGGATGTCCCGCTGTTGGGACATGCCATGTCTGATTCCATGATGTTTCCGATTCGGCCAGCATAACAAGACTTTTCGCCGCATCAGGTGTGAAGGTGTAGGAGTGTGGTACAGAATCATTGACCAGCCACAGAGCAGAACTACCCTTAGAAAATTTGTCGAACACAAGCATATTAGCTACGCTATTCTTTGCACCAGGGCCATAAAAATCTGCAGATCTTGCAATAGTGGCATTAAGCGAGCCTGTTTTGATCTCGTTAAGAAGGGACGTGGCTATTCGAGCACGAATATCGCCCTTTTTACTGCAAGGGTTGAAAGGCGTCTCCTCGGTCATTTCTCCTTTGACCTTTCCATACATGTAGACGTTATCAAAAAATATCAGCCTTGCGTTTGCTCTTTTACAAGCCTCAATCGTGTTGTTCATGATAAGCGGCCAGAGTTCCGTCCACACTTTCAAGTCGTATTTCAGGCCTACGAGCAAGTAAACCACTGTCGATCCGGAAACGGCTCGGATTGTTTCGTTGAGATTTGAAATATCGGCCACAATGATTTCAGCAGCACCTGGTGCCATTGCAGGGTTTCGACCAGCAAGACGAACTTGATGACCGGTTTTAACCAGTTCCGTAACCAACCCCGATCCAATGGCCCCTCCTGCTCCCAGTATCGTATGCATCATGAGTCTCCTTTGTCATGAACGAATGAACTTGATGCATCGCGGTAGTGCTTGATGCATATAAAGCCGTTAAACCAATTTTATATTGTAGATAGTTTCATATCCCCCAAGCCTGAACATAAGCAGTCCCTCAATTGAGAGAACCACCCTATCAACTCCGGTAATTATCACAAAAGAAAATTTCTAGAAAGAGTGTGCAAAAAAACCTAAACTCCCATAAAAAGTACATTACAGCGCTCAAAAACAGAATAATGAAACCATGAACGCACAAATACAACGCATTATTGATCAGATCGAGGCAGGCAAGTTCAAGGAAGCTCATAACGACCTGAACATGATGAGAAAAGACCCGACACTTTCAGAAGAGATTGTCGAAGTCGTAGAAATGGCGAGCATTGAAATCGGAGTGACCGAAAAACGCAAGGATTTGGAACCAAAGGGCGGTTTTTATGCAAAAAGTGCCGTATTGAGGCTTCAGGAAGCGTTAGGCGATCCAGATGCGGGTGAACGGCTGAGACAGCTGAAGAATGAAATGAACCTTACTTTAGACACGCAAGCCAATCTCAAAAACTCACAGCATAAATGAAGCCTCCCCGCCGCAAGCAGCGGGGTATCTGTTTTTAAAAATTCTAAATAGTCTTTCGCCACAAGTGGCGGGGAATTTCATTTAATGGGTAACAACTCTTGGAAGTTGCTTTGCCTGTGCAATCCAGTCGACGATTTGTGATTGGGCAGGAAGCTTGCGGACAAGTTTTTTTGCTTGATTAACTTCAGTCATTTTTTCGCACAGATGCTCTGCCTTTCTTTGAGCTAATTCTGGAACAGAATCAACCCCAGATGCTTCCAGCAATTCAGCATATTGACCTCCAATGCCCTCTATGCGAAACAAATCCGCATGATTAACCCAACGGAGAATAAGCTTATGACTAATCCCTGTTATTTCCTCAATCGCTTTTCTGCCGGCAGACGATGCACATTTTTCGAGCAATGACTCAACGCTTGAAATTTCAGCGCTTTCAAGTTTTTGCGCATAGCTTTCACCAATACCTTCAATTTCAATGATATTAGACATAAAAATCTCCTTAAAAAAAACTAAGAATTATGAGAAACTACACGCAAAGAAAAACACCGTAATACCTTAAAAAATTTCACATTCCATTCAGAGTCAATCATGACAATCAGCTGCAGCTGCAACTGCAACTTTTCTCGTCGGGTCTTGTCCAAACTTGACGTGCAGCATAATCCTCTTGTTTGAGCGCAATGCAGAGCAACTCTATCCGATCAGGAACGATCTCGATCATCATGCCTGCCCATACGTTGATCCATTGTTCGGGGTGCCCGAAAAGCCTGAATGCATCAAGAAATCCCGGTTCATCCTTCCCTATCAGCCGGGCAATACCGGTTACCTGCAGGCCTTCAACATCAAGCCAGTTGTGCGTTGACTCAGATTTTGGATCAAATATGCCCACACTAACCTTCGGGTTCAACTTGATATTGCCAAGCTTGGTTCCTGGCTCACCGGCCATGTAAAGGTTGAATCCCTTTGAACGAAACTCAATAGGGGTTGCTCTCGGCACATTATCCCTGCAGGTCGAAAGCACGCACATGCTGCGTGTAGCGAGAACCTTAAGAATCCGACTTTCTAATTCTGTGGGTAGAAGCTGTCTAACAGACTTTTTTTTAAGAATTTCGGGAATTTCGTGTTCACTCATGCTGCCTCCATGCGATTGAAATTATCTCTACCACTTGCCCACGAGATTAAGCTTTTCCTTAATTATCAAATAATAATACCATTAAATCCTATGAAGATGCACGAATAATTGCACTTATTTTTCAGCACTTTTTTTGCCTCAGGCCGTATCAAAACTTCCATTTTCAACAATCGCTTGACATCCAGCTCCCCAATACCAAGACCGCTGAAGAGGAAGAAGCATCCAAGAGTCATAGAAGAGGAAAACCACACTTTCCTCCATCTTGAGCGCTTCATGCAACTTTTTATGATGCTCATCAATTATGAAAGCACAATCAGTAATGTCGATGATTTTCTGTTCTCCCTGAGAAATTGACCGTGTACATGAAGCGTTCAGGGTAGTCATCATCTGTATGATATGGGGCTGTATGACAATGAACACAGAACAGACTATCAGTATGGATAACACCCCTCTTTGTTGGCAAGTCTGTTGGATTGATACTTGAAGGGAGAGGGATACATCAGGCGACTTTTTCGATCGGGTTATTTTGTTGTTAATGGGATTTTTTCATAAAAGCCGAATATATCACCATGCAACGCAGACACTTTTTATTTGCTTTATCCAGTACCGCTGTAATTTTAGCAACTCGTTCTTTTTCCGGCTTGGCAAGCATTGGAGAAAAAGTAACCATCATGCTCTTTTCTGACGATGGAAAAGCGATACAGCGTACAACACTACCCAAAGTACACAAAGACGCCGAATGGCGGAGAACGTTATCTCCATTAGCCTATAAGGTAACCCGTGAAAAAGGTACCGAGGAGCCATACTCGATACCCGGGTTCGACAGACATGAGCCGGGGCTCTATCGGTGCATCTGCTGCGGCAATGCTCTTTTTGATGCGCGCACCAAATACGACTCGCATACAGGTTGGCCAAGTTTCTGGCAACCAATTGCTCCCGAAAATGTCCACGAAGTAAATGATAACCAGTTCGGCATGAATCGCACCGAAGTGCAATGCACTTTATGCGATGCACACCTTGGTCATGTGTTTGACGATGGCCCGAAACCAACAGGATTGCGTTATTGCATGAATACCGTGGCAATGCGCTTTGTACCAAAGCCCAAAAAGCCCTGAACCATGTTGATATTCTCCTTGGTGTATCTCGGTGGTCTCTTGACCATTTTCAGCCCTTGCGTGTTGCCGGTATTACCATTTATTTTTACTCGTTCAGATCAGTCTTTTCGTCGAAACGGTTTACCCATCCTGCTCGGCATGGCTGCAACTTTCACACTGCTCGCCAGTTTTGCTGCAGCAGGGGGAGCATGGCTTGTCGAAATCAATCAATATGGTCGATATGCTGCATTGTTGTTGCTGCTTCTCCTGGGAGTTTCGCTGATTGTTCCCGCATTGTCAGAGCGTATGATGCGTCCGTTTGTCACCCTTGGAGGGCGTTTGCAACAACAAGCCGATAAGCAAAGCTCCCTTAAAGGGTCACTGCTGCTGGGTGTAGCAGTTGGATTTTTATGGGCACCCTGCGCTGGGCCAATTCTGGGTCTGGTACTGGCTGGTGCTGCACTGAATGGTGCAAATCTTTACAGCGCCCTGTTGCTCCTGGTGTTCGCTTCCGGTGCGGCAACCTCTTTAGGCCTTGCACTGCTTGCTGGCGGGAAAATATTAAAAGTAATGAAGCAAGGGTTGGGTGCAGAACAATGGATACGACGCGGCTTGGGTGTTGCCGTAGTGATCGGAGTGTTAGTCATCGCACTTGGTTGGGATACTCGCTTCCTGTCCCAGTTTACATTTTTAAGCACCACCTCTACCGAACAGAAATTAATTTCGAAACTGACAACAAAACCAAAAGCATCAGATGTCACCGAAACGACAACAATGCCGGCACTCACAGGCGCCACACGTTGGTTGAACTCTCCACCGCTAAGCCGCGAAATGCTGCGGGGCAAAGTAGTGCTTGTGGATTTCTGGACCTACTCATGCATTAACTGTTTACGCACTATACCGTACCTGAAAGCATGGAATGAAAAATATCGCGATAAGGGTCTGGTCATCATCGGAGTTCATTCTCCGGAATTTGCCTTTGAAAAAGACCAGAACAATGTCGAACAAGCCATTCACGATCTGGGTATTACCTATCCCGTGGCAATGGATAATCAATTCGCTCTCTGGAATGCGTTTAAAAATGACTCCTGGCCTGCGCATTACCTCATCGATGGGCAAGGCCGAATTCGCCATCAACACTTTGGCGAAGGTGCATATCAGGAAACCGAACAGATGATCCAAATCTTGCTCAAAGAGGCAAATCATGGCGAGCAGGTAAAGAGCGATACATTTGTGCAAGTAGAGGGTTCTGGCGCAACCGCTGCTGCTACAGAGATGGAACGTTCACCGGAAACCTATATAGGTTATGCCCGTCAGCAGAATTTTGCATCCCCCGAAGCTATCAAGCAGAATGTCGAAATACAGTACACCTCGCCTGGCGTTCTCAACCCCGATCAATGGGCGCTCAATGGGAAATGGTTGGTATCCGAAGAAAAAGCGTCATTAAAAGCAGCAGGGGGAGCAATCAGTTTCCGGTTTCAAGGACGCGACCTTCACCTGGTGCTGGGTACCGGTAACCATAAGCCGGTACGTTTCAAAGTCACCCTGGACGGGGTTGCTCCTGGAGCTGATCACGGAACAGATATTGACGCACAAGGTAACGGCGTGATCCACGAGCAACGGTTATACCAGCTCATTCGACAAAGCAGTAAAATTACCATTCATACATTTCGTATTCAATTTTTAGATGCCGAAGCTGAGGCTTTTGCCTTCACTTTCGGTTAACGTATAAGGAGAGGTATCATGCAAAAAAAGAAACTCATCATCAGTTCGGTATTGAGTATATGCGCTTCGATAATTTTAAGTATAAGTACGCCATCCACTACCCTTGCAGCACAGCCCGATCAAACTGCGGTATTCGCAGGGGGCTGTTTCTGGGGAGTAGACGCTGTCTTTAAGCACGTCAAAGGCGTTTCCGAAGTACTCTCCGGATATGCAGGAGGCAATGCTTCAACGGCACATTACGAACAAGTGAGCAATGGTAATACAGGACATGCTGAATCAGTACAAATTCGTTTCAATCCAGAGAAGATTACCTATCAACAACTACTGCAGGTATTTTTCAGTGTAGCACACGATCCCACACAACTCAACCGCCAAGGGCCTGACGAAGGCAACCAATACCGCTCAGTAATATTTTATACCAGTAGGGAGCAGCAAAAAATTGCACAAAGCTACATCAGACAGCTTACCTCTTCGCACACGTATTCTTCACCTATTGTCACACAGATTGTGCCGCTCCAAAAATTCTATACTGCCGAAAACTATCACCAGAACTATCTGGCATTGCATCCTGACCAACCCTATATCATTATTAACGACATGCCAAAGCTTGCAAAATTGCGTAGCCGGTTTCCGGCTTTGTACCACTAATATTCCGGTTTAAAGCAGTTGTCCAGTTGGTCAGAACTCATCTATTTCAACATAAAATGTTTTCTAAAAGCGCAAACAGAACAAAAAAAGCAGCGACATGTATCGAGATATATCAATCGTTTTCAGTGGTGCAGCAGGGCAAGGTGTCAAAACAATCACCACAGCTCTTCTCCATGTCTTGAAAAAATGCGGATACAACATTTTCTCGTGTACAGAATATATGTCCCGAATCCGCGGTGGGACCAATACAACTGAAATCCGGATCACAGAAAAAAAAAGACAGGCTTATGTGCATCACATCGATATGCTCTTCGCCCTCTCCCCTCATTCGGTTGAACATTTGCAAAAACGGATAAGCAGTAATACGTTTATATTCGCTGAAAAAGAGCGCTTTGGCGATCAATGGGCAACGAACTTTATCGATACACCCCTTTCAAAATTTGCTCTAGAAACCGGCAGTCTTGTTTTTTCCAATATAGTGGCTGCAGGGGTTGCCTTCGGTATTTTTGGCATCCCCATCGAAATCTTTACTGATTACCTGCATGAACAGTTTGCCGCAAAAGGTGACGAAATTGTTGCAAAAAACAGAGCCGCTGCAAAGCTTGGATACGACTTTGGAAAGCATATTGCGGCCGATAAAGGCATCATGCCTCTTGTAAACATTGCAACAGAAAGTCCAGATACTTTGCTCATGGATGGATCAACAGCACTCGGTATCGGAGCTATTGCCGCCGGATGTAACTTCATCAGTTCATATCCAATGTCACCAGGAACAGGACTACTTACCTTTCTTGCCTCCAGAACAAAATCATTTGGCATAGTCGTTGATCAGGCTGAAGATGAAATTGCAGCAATTAACGCAGGTCTCGGTGCATCCTATGCTGGCGCAAAAGCAATAGTGACTACTTCAGGCGGAGGATTTGACCTGATGCAGGAAGGAGTAAGCCTTGCCGGAATGATTGAAACCCCTCTTGTTATCCATATCGGTCAGCGCCCAGGACCTGCCACCGGCTTGCCTACACGGACTGAACAGGGAGACCTCAATCTCGCTCTCCATTCCGGTCATGGCGACTTCACGAAGGCAATTTTTTCACCCGGAACACTTGAAGAGCTCATAGAAACCATGCAGCGGGCATTCAATCTCGCACAAGAATATCAGATTCCCGTTTTTATCCTTACGGATCAGTATCTGCTCGATTCCATATCAACCATTCATAGAACAAAGGTACAGCGACTGCCGATCGAAACGTTTATCATCAAAACTGCTCCAACCTATCAACGCTATGCGTTCAGCGATAATGGCATAAGCCCAAGAGGAATTCCCGGGTACGGTGAAGGGATCGTACGTGTTGATTCTGACGAACATGATGAAAATGGACTTATTACCGAAAACTTCGGTGTGCGGGAGCAAATGGTCAATAAAAGGTTAACACGACAGCTATCGCTCCGAGGTGCAGCACTTTTACCTACCCTTATCGGCCCTGTAAATCAAGCAAAGAGAGTAGTCATTGCCTGGGGTTCTAACCACGGTGTCCTTGAAGAGGCTCTTGATATCCTCAGTGACAACACATTCGCCGGGTTACATTTTTCTCAGGTATATCCTCTGAACCCCATAGTAAAGTCCCTGTGCGAGAACAAAACACTTATTGTTATGGAAAACAATGCAACCGGCCAATTTGCAGATTTAATTACCCTTGAAACGGGCAAACCCATAGCACACCGAATACTGAAATTCACCGGCGAGCCCTTCAGCGTTGAAGAGGTTGTGGATGCCTTAAAGGAGATTGATCATGAATAAAACAGCAACCCCGTTTGATATGCCCCAGGGTACCGATGTTGCATGGTGTCCCGGATGCGGAAATCACATGCTTCTGCAGGCAATGAAGTCCGCATTGCATGAACTGGGAATCGACCGGAATAATGTAGTGATTGTATCGGGTATAGGACAGGCGGCTAAATCGCCTCAGTATCTGAATGCCAATATGTTTAACGGACTTCATGGGCGCTCACTTCCTGCAGCTCTCGGCATCAAGCTCTCAAACAGAAATCTTGTTGTTATAGTAGAATCAGGTGATGGCGATATGTATGGCGAAGGTGGCAATCATTTTCTACACGCCATTCGAAGAAACTTTGACGTCACTGTGATCGTCCACAATAATATGGTCTATGGCCTCACTAAAGGACAGGCTTCCCCAACCTCTCAACGAGGCATGGCGACTCCTGTTCAAGTTAACGGTGTTATGCTTGAGCCGTTCAATCCTCTTGCTGTAGCCCTCGCACTCAATGTCCCGTTTGCCGCACGAGCTTATGCCGGTGATGTGGAACGAACAAAAAGTATCATCATGCAGGCCATCACCTTCAAAGGATTTTCAATTGTAGACGTCTTTCAGCCATGCGTGGTTTTCAACAAACTGAATACCTATCAATGGTTCCGCGAAAACACCACCTACCTTCCAGAGAATTACAAACCTGACAACCGAGGTGCGGCATTGGAACTTCTCTTCCAGACAGAAAAGCTCCCTCTTGGCATATTCTATAGCAATGAAAAACGAGACCTTTATGAAGACCTGATCAATATCGGAACCACTCCCCTCTATCAGCACGACCAGCCTGATGAAAATGCTTTTCAGCACATGATTGATGCCTTTCTTTAAGGCCTTTTATTGAAAAAATCTGAAGCTTTTTTATCCTCTTATGGCAAAAGCTCATACCAATACATCCCGATTGCATCAATGCCGTTTTGTCCCTGATAGCTTTTATGCTCTTAGCCAATCATTTTCAGAGGATCCACCCAGGAATCAAATTCTTCTGCCGAAACATATCCCGATTCAAGAGCTGCTTCGCGCAAAGTTGCGCCACTCACCTGAGCCTTAAGGGCAATCTCAGCGGATTTATAATAACCGATATGCGGATTCAGTGCTGTTACCAACATCAGCGAACGATCAAGATGCATCTTTATTCTTTCTCTGTTTGGCTCAATTCCCCTGACACAGTTGCTGGCAAATGATACTGAGGCATCACCAAGCAATTCAGCTGACTGCAAAAAATTAGCAATCATCACCGGACCAAAAACATTGAGTTCGAGATGACCCTGCATACCTGCAACGGATATAGTCACATCGTTGCCAATCACCTGAGCGCAAACCATTGAGAGTGCTTCCGCCTGTGTAGGATTAACTTTTCCTGGCATAATCGAAGAACCCGGCTCATTTGCCGGCAAAAAAATCTCCCCGATTCCACATCGTGGACCAGAAGCGAGCAGGCGGATATCATTCGCTATTTTCATCAAGCTGACAGCCGACTGTTTTAATGCTGCATGCGACTCTACCAAAGCATCGTGCGCAGCAAGTGTTTCAAACTTGTTTGCTGCACTTACAAAAGGTTGTCTGGTCATCATGGCAATGCTCTCTGCAACCTTGAAGGCAAAGCCGACTGGCGCATTAAGGCCGGTTCCCACCGCCGTTCCGCCAAGAGCAAGTTCGCAAATATGAGGCAAGGTATGGGCTAGAGCAACAAGAGCGTGGTCAAGTTGTGATACGTAGCCCGAAAATTCCTGCCCAAACGTCATCGGCGTTGCATCCATAAGGTGCGTACGCCCAAGTTTCACAATATCTTTCAAAGCAAGTGAACGCGCCGCAAGCTCATTACGAAGGCACTGAATACCAGGAATGCTTTTTCGCACAAGCATATGGTATGCCGCAATATTCATGGCAGAAGAAAAGGCGTCATTTGAAGACTGCGACCGGTTAACATCATCATTAGGGTTCAAAAACCGCGCCCCATCTCCTAACCGCATTCCTGAAAGTACATGAGCCCGATTAGCAATCACCTCATTAACATTCATGTTCGTCTGGGTGCCTGATCCAGTCTGCCAGATCACTAAAGGAAAATGCTCATCAAGCATCCCAGCAATGATCTCGTCACAAACAGCGGTAATCATTTTCATTTTTTCATCGCTTATGACTCCGAGCTCACAGTTGATTATTGCCGCCGCCTTTTTCAAATAACCAAACGCTTCGATAACAGCTTTTGGCATTGAATGCGAAGCTCCAATCATAAAATTCCCTATGGAACGCTGGGTCTGGGCTCCCCAATAACGGTCCTCAGGCACCTTAACTTCTCCAAGAGTATCATTTTCGAGTCTGTATTTCATTCTTCTGCTCTTTTAACTGCATTAACAACATACTTGGCGATACAACATGTACTGTTTCAACTTTGAAATCCACCCCATGCAACAGAACATGACCTTATCACCCGAAACGCATCCTGCCTGCATCATAGTGTATCAGTATAGTCCAAGTTGTACCTCTCTGCTTCATTGGTTTCCATCTTCGATACAGATGAAGCACACTCCAATGCAAAAAATCAAAAATGTGAAAAACGATTCAACAACACATCACTCACCTTCTTTACTCCATTGTACTCTTGAATCCTGTTTATGAAGCATGACGCACCTCATGAATTTTTGATCCAACTTCCTTTGTTCATTTATACATCACAAAACACAATATTTCTTTTAATCACTACATCCGACACAAAAGCTAAATCATTCCATATAAATAACTAAGTGCCCTCATATCGGTTCTATGGCACTTACTCTCATGAGCTTGTTTGTCGATCCATGATGTCACTTCAAAACGTCCCACTGCAATCGAGAAACCTCATAGAATTGCATTATAATCCGTTTCAGCTCTTAGAAATCAAGAGATTATAGGAGATATAATGAAGGGAGGAACTGCTTTAATTCCATCGAGAAAATAATATTGGCATGATTTATGCATAACTATATCAGAAGATGTTCTCCCGAGATTTAAGTAACACAAGATTTCACTACCATGAAAAACACCTCTATCAACTGGCTCTCCAAAAAGTTACCACTGCTGACAATTGCAATGTTACTTTCAGTCAATGCGTTGGCAGAGGAACCACAATCATCAGCAGTACAATCATCAAAAGAATGGACCGCAGTACGGAAACATGTTGACACCAAAAGTATCAGTGTTAGTACATCAACAAATGATGAAAAACTGCTTGCTGAAGTGGTAGCTTACAGCACTTCAAAATAGTTCTGCAGAATCAGGGAGCACTTCTTATGGTACAGGACAGAGGATGATCTGGAAAATAATTGTACTACCAAGAAAATTTTCGTCTTCATCCTCCCGTTAAAAAAACGACCGAAAACCAAACAGCAATTATTTTTTGGACACCATATACCCCGTCAGACAGACCAGTCCGCCATCACTCCACGATTTTTTCCAGAAATTTCCTTACAGCAAAAACAAAAGCTTCAGGCTGTTCTTCCTGTGGAAGGTGCCCGCAATCAGGAAAAACTAACAGTTCCGCGAACGGAAGCTCATCGGCAAGCCGGATGCTTTCCTCTGCTTTAACCATAACATCATGTTCACCAGTAATCACAAGGCATGGCTGCTGCATGGTTTTCAGCCGTTCATCCAGTCTGAGATAATGTGTCTCGAGAAAAACCTCCCAAAACGCCCTCGACCAGTCGCCAATCATCATATCACCGCGAAATGCGGCCAGAATATCACCACCAAGCCGCTCCTTGTTGTACCACATAGCACGAATAATACGGTCGTAAAGTCTGGCAATGAGAACGTTCATTAACCGGGAAAAAAGCGGGGTCATTGCTTTCATGGCAGGCTTTATGACTGCAGGAACCTCGCTGGTAGCATATCCGCTGTAAATCATGGCGTCGACCAGCACCAACCCCTCAACATGCTCCGGATAGCGCAGTGCAGTTAAGAGCGCCAGAGTGCCGCCTGTTGAATTCCCAACCAGCACCGCTTTGCTGAAACCAAGTTTTTTTATCAGTGCTATAATAAGGTCACTCTGGGCCTCTGGCCCATAACTCACTCCAGTGACCTTTGAGGATACAGGGCGTGAAGTCAGGCCAAAAGCAGGACGATCTATTGCAATAACCGATGCTTTTTTTGCTAACTCTTCAAAAACGAGCCTCCATGACCTGATACTCAAAAAACTTCCATGCAGCAACACAACAAGTGGCTTACTGTTACCCGCCAACTGGTAGTGAACATTAAAGCCGTTAACTTCAATAAAATGGCTGTCGGTATTGACCGATTGATCTTTACAGGCAATCATCTCTTACATCCTTTACATTCAACATGCCCATAGAGATATGGATTGTTAGAGAACCTTGTTCTTATTTTATACATCTAAAATTTCTGCTTCAGAAGAGCCCCCTAACTCTCACTCTCCAACTCATTGTAAGGAATGCAAGCCAAACATGTTACCATCGGGATCAGCAGCCAGAACTATAAACCCGTACTCACCGATAGACATCTTGTCGCGATGAACATGCCCACCAAATTTAGTTACTGAAGCAGCTTCAGTAGCACAATCGGCACACGTAAAATAAACTATAGTACTATTTCCTCCTGAGGAAACTCCTTTCCTTTGAACTAAAGCGCCACCCGCACCTACTTGATCCATTGCCATCGGGAACCCCCACATTTCAATATCAGGACTATTCAGCCGTTCAAGCTTGACTTGAAACACGGATTCGTAAAATGTTCTGGCACGCGTAATGTCCTGCACATAAATTTCAAACCATATTACCGGATTGTTTACCATTTCTCATCTCCTGATTAGGTTAATGAAATGAACGATGACTTTCATTGTAATTTGCTGTGCCGACTTTCCTTTTAAAATGAGACTTACTGCCATCATGGGCTTGATTTCACTTTGGTTTTCAATATATCCTGTACGGTTGTAGTGAGTGCATTTATAGAAAAAGGCTTCTCGATAAAGTTCACGCCTTCATTGAGGATATGATGATGCGTAATAATATCGGAGGTATAGCCTGACATGAAGAGAACTGTAAGATTCCCACACATCAACTGGAGCTTTTTGAAGAGATCGCTCCCATTCATTTCCGGCATAATTACATCAGTTACGAGCAAATCAATGACGCCTTTGCGTTGCTCTGCAAGCATGATTGCGTCTGTGGGCTTGTCAGTTGCAAGCACGACATATCCTTTTTGTTCAAGAATTTGCTTGTAAAGTTTCAGAATATCTGATTGGTCTTCAACAAGAAGTATGGTTTCTTTTCCGTAAGTCATATCCGGCTTCAAGTTGTTGTTATCTAACGAAACAGCATCATGCGGGTGCCACGGAAGGTAGATTTTGATGCTGCTTCCTTTACTCTTTTCACTTTGGACCTCGATATAACCACTATTCTGTTTGACAATCCCATAAACAGTTGAAAGCCCCATCCCGGTTCCTTTTCCCACATCTTTTGTTGTAAAAAATGGCTCGAAAATATGCGGAAGATGCTTTTTATCAATTCCATGACCGTTATCGGTAATGGAAAGCGTTATATAAAATCCGGAAACAGCACAGGGGTGACCGGCTGCACGTTTGGCTTCATCAACATGAATTTTACTTGATTCGATGGTGATGTTACCATACTCATCAATTGCATCGCGGGCATTGATACAGAGGTTGACAAGAATCTGGTCTATCTGAGAGGGATCAAGCTTAACCTGAGCATTCTTTGTTTTAGGTATCCAGGTAAGCGTGATGTTCTCGCCAATCAAACGTCTCAGCATGGAGAGCATCCCATCTACCTTCGCATTAAGATCAAGAACTTTTGGAATTACTGTTTGCTTGCGAGCAAAAGCAAGGAGTTGACGGGTCAGCTCAGCAGAATGGTTAGCTGCCTTTTGAATGGCTTCAAGATCTTCATAAGAAGGGCCTGGCTTGTCAAGTGCCATCTCAGCATGCCCGAGTATCACCGTCAGCATATTATTAAAATCGTGAGCTATGCCTCCTGCCAGCTGACCAACCAGTTCCATTTTCTGTGACTGAATCAGTTCTTCCTGCATTCTTTTTTCTGATTGTCTTGAAAGTTTTCTGGTGATAATATCCCAGGCAGTATTAGCTATGGAGCATGCGTAACCAGCATCATCATCATCATAATCACTAGGTTTGTTACTAACTCCGATGATCGCAATGATTTTTTCACCTTTTATGACGGGAGTAATCAGTTCGCGTATGATTTCAGGATGGCCTTTGGGTAATCTCTTTTGATGTGGCAAAGAATTATAGTCGTTATGAATTACCGTTTTCTTTTCGCGAATCATCTCATCCCATGCGCCGGACTCCAGCAAGGGGGAGTGCGTCCATTTTCCATCAACTCGACAAATATTCTCCTGAATGTTGGTTGGCAAATGCGGAAGTGTCTGTGTAAAAGTATCGTCATTGAAAAAGTGGTAAAAGCCAATACCACTTCCAGTCAACTTTTTAGTTTCGTCGAGTGCTGCCTGCAATATTTGCTCCTCAGAAAGCGACTCTTCAATCTCCAAAAGGTGATGACGAAATGCCGAAAGTAATTCCAGGCGCTTGCGCTTTGTAACATCATGAATAATAGAATAAAGAAGTCCTCTCCCTTCAATGACAATGTTTTTGCTGAACACCTCGACATCACAAAGAGAACCATCCGCCCTGCGGTGGCTAAATAAAAACCTGTTTTGATCCGATGATATAATTTTTTCGAAAGCCTCTCTCACAGAGTCAAAAGTGGCCGTGGTAATCTGAAGGATGTGCATCTTGCGGAGCTCATTCACTGGCCACCCATAAAAACAAGCTGCAGCCTGATTCGCGTCAATAATATTACCCGTTTCAGGGTCAAGAAGAATCATGACTGCAGAATGGGTTTCAAACATTTTTCTGAACGTTTCTTCACTTTGCTTCAGTGCTTCTTCAGCACTTTTACGTTCAGTCACGTTATCGAACAAGGCTACAAAATGCCCTTTTTTCGAACTAAAGGCAGAAATCTCAAACCATGTCTTCAATGGTTCAACGTAAAAATCAAACTTTTCAGGTTCACCGGTCATTGCTACCCGTCCATAGATCTCAAAAAGTTCCGGATTTATCTCGCGGATTCCGGAAATAACTTCTGAAACCTTCCTGCCCTCAACATTTTTAAGTCCAGTCAGTATTTCGAAGCGTGAGTTTACCTCCTCATAGATGAAATCCACTGGACGGCCATCTTCGAATATCATTTTACATGAAGCAATTCCATTCAGCATGTTGTTGAACAGAGAACGATAGCGCTCACTACTTTCATATAGTAATTTTTCTGACTGCTTACGTTCAGTAACGTCATGAACAATTGAATAGAGAAGTTCTTTTCCTTCAACCTCGATCTTATTGCTGAATACTTCGACGTCACGAAGAGAACCGTCGGATTTGCGGTGCTGAAATGAAAACTGTTTTTTTTCCAAGGATCTACTTTTTCCCATTTCACTCATAACCTCTTCAGGCGAGAGAGTATTGATTTCCTGTATATCCATTTTTCTCAGCGTGTCAACCGACCATCCATAATAATCCGCAGCAGCCTGATTGGCATCCATAATATTACCAGTCGCAGGATCAATAATCAACTGTGTGGCAGAATGTCCCTCAAAAAGCTTTCTAAAAAACTCTTCGTTTTGCCGTTGTTTTTCTTTGACCTGCATGCGGTCTGTTATGTCAATGACGATTCCAACATAACGGCACACTTGACCACCGATACCTGGAAACGGAACCCCTTTTGCCATAACCCAACGCACTGTTCCATTGGTCCCATTGACACGCCATTCAACAGTAAATTCTATCCCCTTTTTTGAGGCATTCAAAACTACTTCTTCAATTTTCTTTCTATCCTTCGGAATAATAGTTTGACGCCAGATTTCATATGAAGGTTCACAGCTGTTCTTTTCCAATCCAAACAGTTT